>NZ_JAMRYM010000041.1:0-30383 GCF_023743255.1 Rathayibacter rubneri
CAGGGAGCGGGCCGCCGGCGGCGCCCGCCAGGTCGCGACCGGAGTGACATCGCTCTCGACCGGACTCGGGCAGCTCGCCGACGGGGCAGACTCGGCCGCCGCCGGTGCCGCCCAGCTCGCGACCGGAGCGGGATCCGCCGCCGCCGGTGCCGCGCAGCTCGCGACCGGCGCGACCTCGGCCGCCGAGGGCGCCGCGCAGCTCTCGACCGGAGCGTCCTCCGCCGCCGACGGAGCGGACCAGCTCGCCGAGGGCGCGACCGGCGTCTCGGACGGAGCCCTCCAGCTCGCCGACGGCACCCGCACCCTGGCTACGGGCCTCGACGCGGCGGTCGCCCAGCTGCCGACGTACACCGAGTCGGAGTCGCAGAACCTGGCCGACGTGGTCGCGGACCCGGTCGAGAACGCGAGCAGCGAGACCTCGCTGTTCGGCGCCTCCTCCGTGCCGTTCTTCACGACGATCGCCCTCTGGCTCGGCGCCCTGGCGACGTTCCTGGTGCTCGCCGCGTTCTCGCACCGCGCGCTGTCGTCGACCCGCTCCTCCGCCGCGCTCGCACTGTCGTCCTACGCACCCGCGCTCGTGATCGGGCTCGTGCAGGGCCTCGCCGTCGCGATCGTGATGCAGTTCGTCGCCGACCTCGACGGCGGCTCGTTCGTCGGGTTCGCGCTGCTCTCGATGCTCGTCGGCGCGTCCTTCGCCTCCGTGAACCAGGGCCTCGTGGCGCTGCTGGGCGGAGTGGGGCGCTTCCTCGCGATGCTGGCCGCGGTCATCGGACTCGGCGCCGGCATCATCTCGACGGTACCCGGGGTCTTCGAGGACGCCCTCGGGTTCCTGCCGCTGTCGGCCGCGCAGAACGCGCTGTCGGGAGTGGTGGAGAGCACGGGCGGCGTCGGCGGCGCGGTCGTGGGCCTCGTGATCTGGCTGCTGTTCGGCCTGCTGCTGACGGTCGCCGCGATCGCCCGCCGCCGCGTCACCTCGGTGCGCGCGCTGGGGCGGCCCGCGCAGGCGTAGGCCGGGCGGGCTCGTCGTACGATCTGCAGGGGATGCGCGCGGGAACACGCTTCCCTCCGCGTCGAGGGATGCGGATCAGGCCGCATCCCCTGCAGATCGCACGCGGCCCCACTCCGGAAGCGGCACCCTGCTGGGCGGCCCGCGTACGATCTGCAGGCGTTCCGCGCCGGAACGCGCTTCCCTCCGCGTCGAGGGATGCGGATCAGGCCGCATCCCCTGCAGATCGCACCGGCCCGACTCCGGAAGCGGCACCCCGCCGCGCAGCCCGCGTACGATCTGCAGGCGTTCCGCGCCGGAACGCCCTTCCCTCCGCACCAGAGGAGACGGATGAGGCCGCAACCCCTGCAGATTGCACCGGCACCACTCCGGAAGCGGCACCCGGCCGCGCAGCCCGCGTACGATCTGCAGGCGTTCCGCGCCGGAACGCCCTTCCCTCCGCACCAGAGGAGACGGATCAGGCCGCAACCCCTGCAGATCGCACGCGGCCCTGCAGACCGGGCGGAGGCCTGCAGATCGTACCCGGCCCTGCAGACCGGGCGGAGGCCTGCAGATCGTACGCGGCCCTGCAGACCGTGCGGAGGCCTGCAGATCGCGCGAAGGCTCCCGGAGGCGCCTCAGCCCTCCGCGCCGCTCGCGATCTGCTCGTGGTGGTGGATGACCTCCGCGACGATGAAGCCGAGGAACTTCTCCGCGAACGCCGGATCCAGGTGCGACTCCTCGGCGAGCGCCCGGAGTCGTGCGATCTGACGCGCCTCGCGGTCGAGGTCGGCGGGAGGCAGTCCGTGCGCCGCCTTCAGCCGGCCGACCTTCTGCGTGAACTTGAAGCGCTCCGCGAGCAGGTGGATCAGGGCGGCGTCGATGTTGTCGATGCTCTGCCGGATCTGCTCGAGCTCGGCCCGGGCCTCCGACTCCTCGCGCGACGTGTCCTCGGTCATGCCCCGACCCTAACGGACCACCGACGACGACGGCCCCCGCTCCGCCGGGAGCAGGGGCCGTCGCACGAACGCGTCCTCAGGAGACGATCGTCAGCTCCACCGGGATGTTGCCGCGGGTCGCGTTCGAGTACGGGCACAGCGTGTGCGCCTTGTCGGCGACGGCCTGCGCCTGCTCCGGGGTCGCGTTCGGCACGTGGATGTCGAGCTCGACCGCGAGGCCGAACCCGCCGTCGTCGTTCTTGCCGATCGAGACGCTCGCCGAGACGGCGGCGTCGGTCGTGTCGATCTTCAGCTCGCGACCGGCGCCGTGCAGTGCGCCCAGGAAGCAGGCCGAGTACCCGGCCGCGAAGAGCTGCTCGGGGTTGGTGCCGTCCCCGGAGCCGCCGAGCTCCTGGGGCGGGCGGGTGTCGAGGTCGAGGCGGTCGTCCTCGGTGCGGACGTGGCCGTCGCGTCCTCCACCGGAGGCGTGGGCGATAGCGGTGTAGAGAGCTTCCATCCCCCCATCACACCACTCGGCACCCGTGTGCGGGGTGAACGCCGGATGCACGTCCTCCCAGTGCGCGCTGCTCGCCGCCCGAGGATCCGCACCCCACCCGTCCGAGTATCCGCCGACGATGCCGGCGTCGAGGCGTCAACCCCGTGACAGCTCCCGCCCCCACGGTGTGGCCTGGAGGGGCACGACCGGCGAGCGCCGGTCAGAACGGAGCAAGCATGCGCGCACTCACGTGGCAGGGCATCGAGAAGGTCTCGGTCGAGACCGTCCCCGACCCCCGCATCCAGCAGCCCACGGACGCGATCGTCCGGATCACCTCGACCGCGATCTGCGGCTCGGACCTGCACCTGTACCGCCTCCTGGGCCCGTACCTCGACAAGGGCGACATCCTCGGCCACGAGCCGATGGGCGTCGTCGAGGAGGTGGGCGTCGGAGTGACCTCGCTGTCGGTCGGCGACCGCGTCGTCGTCCCCTTCAACATCGCCTGCGGCGAGTGCTTCATGTGCCGCCGAGGACTGCAGTCGCAGTGCGAGACGACGCAGGTCACCGAGTACCAGTCGGGTGCCGCGCTCTTCGGCTACACGAAGATGTACGGCCAGGTCCCCGGCGGACAGGCGGAGTTCCTCCGCGTGCCGCTCGCCGACTACAACACGGTCAAGGTCGGCACCGATCTGCCCGACGACCGCTACCTCTTCCTCAGCGACATCGTGCCCACCGCGTGGCAGGGCGTCGACTACGCGCAGGTCCCGGAGGGAGGCACCCTCGCCGTCTACGGGCTCGGCCCGGTCGGTCAGTTCGCCGCCCGCATCGGCGTGCACAAGGGCTTCCGGGTGCTCGCCATCGACCCGGTCGCCGAGCGCCGCGCCATGGCGGCGCGCCACGGCGTCGAGGTGTTCGACCTCACCGACGACGTGGTCGCCGAGCTGCGCGATCTGACCGAGGGCCGCGGCCCCGACTCCGTCGTCGACGCGGTCGGCATGGAGGCGCACGGCTCGCCCGTCGGCTCGCTCGCGCAGTCGATGGCCGGGCTGCTGCCCGATCCGCTCGCTCGGAAGGCGATGGACACGGTCGGAGTCGACCGGCTCGCGGCGATCCAGGGCGGGCTCGAACTGGTGCGCCGCGGCGGGACCGTGTCGCTCAGCGGCGTGTACGGCGGCGAGGCCGACCCGCTGCCGCTGAAGTCGATGTTCGACAAGCAGGTCACGCTGAAGATGGGCCAGTGCAACGTGAAGCGCTGGATCGACGAGCTGCTGCCGCTGGTCGAGGACCCGAGCGACCCGCTGGGCGTGATGGACCTCGTCACGCACCACGCGCCGCTCGAGGACGCGCCGGGCCTCTACGAGACGTTCCAGAAGAAGGAGGACGGCTGCATCAAGGTCGTCCTGCAGCCGTAGGCCTCGGCGGACGCGGGCCTCGAGACGCGGCTGCTCGACCAGCAAGGGACGGCACCCGCCCACTCCCGCCGCCCCCTCTCCGCTGATCGAGTAGCCCTCGCAGAGGGCGTATCGAGATCCACCGACTCCCGAACCCCGGGCGGACGCGGGTCTCGATACGCCGCTGCGCGGCTACTCGACCAGCAACGGCGACAGCGACCGCCCACTCCCGCCGGGCCGCCCTGGACAGAGGCGGCCCCCCCTGCTGATCGAGTAGCCCTCGTAGAGGGCGTATCGAGATCCACCGGCTACCGAACCCCGGGCGGACGCGGGTCTCGATACGTCGTTGCGCGGCTACTCGACCAGCAAGTGGGGGCCTTAAAGCACGAAGGCGGCGCCCCCGCGAGGGGAGCGCCGCCGACGTGAGCGACTGCCTACTTGAAGACGTCCTTGACGTCCTCGCCGACCTTCTTGGTCGACGCGGCGGTCTGGTCCTTCTGGCCTTCGGCCTTCAGGTCCCTGTCGTTGTTGTGGTCGCCGACGGCTTCCTTCGCCTTTCCGGCGATGTCCTGAGCGGCGTTCTTGATCTTGTCATCGAGCCCCATAGGTGGTGCCTCCTTCACTGATCGTTGAGGACGACGTTAGGCACCGAAGCTCGCGGCCACCTGAACAGGGGGAGGGGGTTGCGTCCCGCCGTCCGGAGGGCCAAGCTCCTCCCCCTGGTCGCGTCAGGTGGCCGGCGTCGCCGTCTCGGATGCCGGAGTGTCCGACGGCGGGTTCGTCGGCGTCTGCGTCGAGCCGTCGTCGGCGCTGGTGGGCACCGCGCTCCCCGACTGGTTCGGCGTCTGCGCGTCCCCCGTGCAGCCGGCCAGCAGGCCGAGCATCAGCGCGGAGGCGCCGAGCGCCCCGGCGATCCGTCGGACGCTCACTTCTTGCTCACCGCGTCCTTCACGGCGCCGGTGACCTTCTCGACGATGTTCGGCTTCGGGTCGGAGCCGTAGAAGCGCGGGTCCGGCTGGGTGGCCGGCGGCATCGAAGCGCTGGTCGTGGGCCCGTCGTGGTAGCTGAACTCGCCCTTGCCGTCGGGCGTCGGGCCCGAGGCCCAGGTGCCCTCCGCGGCGGCCTTGCCGTCCGAGAAGTTGAGGTACTGGTACGAGACCGACCGCTCCTCGTTCGCGAGCGGGAAGTTCGAGGGCACCGGCAGGTCCTCCTTGCCCTCGGCGCGCAGCTCCGCGGCGGCCGCCATCCACTGGTTCTGGTGCATGGTGTCGCGGGCCAGGAGGAACGACATCAGGTCGCGCACGCCGTGGTCGTCGGTCATGTGGTACAGCCGCGCCACCTGGAGGCGGCCCTGCATCTCGGCGTTCGCATTGGCGGTGAAGTCGGCGAGCAGGTTGCCGCTCGCGGTGATGTACGAGCCCTGCCACGGGTTGCCCATGCTGTCGACCGGGCGGGCGCCGGCGCCGGCGACGATCGCGTGCTGGATGTCGGTGCCTCCGATGACCGCTGCGAGCACGGGATCCTTCTTCATCGCGTCCTCGGACTGCTCGATCGGCGCCTTCTCGAGCAGCTGCGCGATCATCACGGCGATCATCTCGACGTGGCCGAACTCCTCCGCCCCGATGCCGAACAGGAGGTCGCGGTACTTGCCGGGCTCGTGGGAATTCCATGCCTGGAAGCCGTACTGCATGGCGACGGAGATCTCTCCGTACTGCCCGCCGAGCACCTCCTGGAACCTCCTCGCGAAGACCGCGTCGGGCTTCGAGGGCGACGACGTGAACTGCAATTCCTGCTTGTGGAAGAACATGCTGGTGGTTCCCTTTCCTCACAGATTCGGGCGGGTGCGACCCCGTGTCCTCTCGACCGTAGGCAGCCCTGTTCGCGGGCCAGAAGGGGCTTGACTGGTCCGCTCGGCCGGACAGGACAGGCAGGTTCCACAGGCGTTTCACGGCCTCGTCGCAGTCTGTTCCGAGGGGGCGCAGGTCGGCGTCGACATCGGCGTCCCGCCGCGGGCGGGGGCGCGATGGTAGCCCCGTTCGAGCCTCGAGCGCTACGCCCTTTCCGCTGCTCCCGCCCCCTGCCCAGACTGGCCACTGCCGCACGAACCGGTCCCACCCGATCGGCGAGGGCGGCGCACCCACCATCCCCCGACTCGATCCTGGAAGGGACTGACGATGTCCACCATCGATCCCGATTCACCTCCGTTCGGCAACGGCGCGGCCAACTACGGCGCGACCGAGGCGAGCTACGACACCACGACGACCACCGGGACCACCAGCGGCTCCGGAACCTCCGGGGCGGTCGACACCGCCAAGCAGGCCGCGGGCACCGCGAAGGAGCAGGCCGGCTCCGTCGCCGGCGACGCGAAGCAGGCTGCCGGAGACGTCCTCTCCACGGGCAAGGACGAGGCGGCCAACGTCGCCCACGAGGCGAAGGTCCAGGTCAAGGACCTGCTCGACCAGAGCCGCGGCCAGCTGACCGAGCAGGCGCACGCCCAGAAGGACAACGCCGCCAAGGGCGTCCGCGCCTTCAGCCAGGACCTCACGTCGCTCGCCAACGGCGAGGGCGGGAGCAACGCCGCCACGAACCTCGTCTCGCAGCTCGCCGACCGCGCCCAGGGCGTCGCGTCCTGGCTCGAGGACCGCGAGCCCGCCGAGCTGCTGGAGGACGTCAAGTCCTTCGCGCGCCGCCGTCCGGGAGCCTTCATCCTCATCGCCGCGGCCACCGGCCTCGTCGGAGGTCGCCTGATCCGCGCCCTCACCTCCGAGGCCAAGGACGAGAAGGAGGCCGCCGCCTCCACGTCCGGCCCCGAGTTCGCCGCCCCGAGCGCGTCGACCCTCGACACCGCCTACCCGGGCAGCACCTACACCGGCACCACCGGTGGCAGCTCCCTCGAGCGCGACCACCTGCCGACCGAGCCGATCGCCGACCCGCTCAGCGTGCCGCCGACATCGACCGGCGGCACCTACTCGAGCGGTGACACCTTCCCGGGCGGAGGCCGGCTGTGAGCGATCCGACCGGAGCGCATCGCGCCGGGTTCGGCGAGCCGACCCCTGACGAACGCGCCGCCACCACGTCGCTGGGCGATCTGCTCGGCGAGGTCTCCCGCGATCTCTCCACCCTGATCCGTCAGGAGATGGCCCTCGCCAAGGCCGAGATCAAGGAATCCGCCGGCAAGGCGGGCAAGGGAGCCGGCCTCCTCGGCGGCGCCGGGTACGCCGGCGCCATGGCCGTGCTGTTCCTCTCGATCGCCCTCTGGTGGGGCCTGGGCCACCTGATCGACAACGGCTGGTCCGCCGTCGTCGTCGCGGTGATCTGGGGCATCATCGCCGCGGTCCTCTACTCCATCGGGCGAAAGAGCCTGAAGCAGGTGGAGGGCGCTCCCGAGACGGTCGACTCCCTCAAGAAGATTCCCGAATCACTCAAGCCGAACGGGGCAGGACGATGACGTACGACGCAGCACAGAACAAGACCGCGGACGAGATCCGCGCCGACATCGAGCGCACCCGCGGGGAGCTGGGCACGGATGTGGACGCGCTGGCCGAGAAGGTCAGCCCCCACGCCATCGCGCAGCGCCAGACCGACAAGGTGAAGAACGCCGTGGGCTCGGTCCGCGACCGGGTCATGGGCAGCGTCCACGACGCGACCGACTCCGTCTCGGGCGCGGGCGACTCCGTGAAGGGCGCCGCCGGCTCGGTCAAGGGGAAGGCCGAGGGCAACCCGCTCGCGGTCGGCCTGATCGCGCTCGGCGCGGGCCTGCTCGTCGCCTCCCTCATCCCGGCGTCCAGCGCCGAGAAGCAGGCGGCCTCGAAGGTCAAGGAGTCGGCTCAGCCGGTCGTCGACAAGGTGACCGACGCCGCGAAGGAGGCCGCGAGCGAGCTCCAGGAGCCCGCCAAGCAGGCCTTCGCCTCCGTCAAGGAGACCGCGACCGACGCCGCCGCGAACGTCAAGGACGCCGGCACGTCCGCGACCGAGGACGTCAAGGACTCGGCCCGCGAAGCCAAGCACGCAGTGCAGGAGAACGGACAGGCCTAGCCTCTCCCTCTCACGCCGGAAGGGCGGCGGATCCGCGGATCCGCCGCCCTTCCGTGTTCCCTCAGCCTCGCAGCGGCGGGGATCCCGCCTTCGTCGACCGGTCCGCGAGCCCGGACAGCAGCTCGCGGAACGCGTCCTCGGCCGTGCGCGTCGGCTCCCACCCGAGCACCTCGCGCGCCCGCTCCGTCGACATCACCGGCACGTTCGTCGCGATGTCGATCCATCCCGCGTCCGTCCGCTGGATCCGGAGGTGCCACGTGGCGGTGACGAGCGAGCGGATCAGGCCGGTCGGCGCCGGGATCCAGCGCGCGCCGACGAGGTCCGCGATCCGCTGGGGCGTGAGCACCGACTCCGCCGCGATGTTGAACGCCCCGCCTGCGCGGCGGTCGATCGCCCGCCAGAAGGCGTCGGCGACGTCGTCCGCGTGCACGGCCTGGAAGATCATCGTGCGCGGCAACGGCAGCACCGGTGGCCGGATCGCTCCGAGCCATCGCGTCGGGTAACGGGGCCCCGCGAAGAGCCCGGCGATCTCGGTCGCCGCAGCCTTCTGGAACACGATCCCCGGCCGCAGCCGCGTGACGACGATCTCCGGATGCGCGGCCTCGAACACGTCCAGCGCACGCTCGTTCGCGGCCTTGTGCATGCTGTACGTCGACGTGTGCAGACCCCCGGTGGGCCAGCTCTCGTCGACCCGCTCCGACTTCGGCGCCGCACTGTACGCGCCGACGGAGGAGGCGATCAGCACCTGGCCGACCCCGCTGTCGGCGGCCGCCTCGAGCACCTTCGCGGTGCCTCCCACGTCGACGAGCCGCTGGAACGCCGGATCGTGACTCGGCTGGATCGCCCAGGCGAGGTGCACCACCGCGTCGACACCCGCGAACGCCTCGCGCAGCTGCCGCGGCGCCGCGCTCGACGCCACGTCGATCTCCTTCCACGTCGCTCCCCGGTACTCGGAGGAGTCGGGCCGGGGCGCTCTCCGCGCGATCCCCACGACCTCCGCCGCCTCCTCCCCCTCGAGGCGCCGCAGCAGCGCCGTGCCCAGATTGCCCGTCGCTCCGACGATCGCGATCCGCATGTCGATGTCCTCCCCCGGCCGGCAGGCGCCGCCGTGCTCCGAGGCTAGGCAGTGCTCCTGGGGCGCCGCGGTGGCTTGACAGAGGACGGCGGGCAGTCTGCGGGGTCGCCTCGCCGGCGGGACGGACGCCGAGCAGGGCGACCAGCGGCGGCGACCAGCGGCGCGCCCGGTCCAGCGTGGAGCGGCAGCACCGAGTCACGGCTCGGCCGGCTGAGGACGGAGGCATGTGCGCTCGTGCCGCGCACGTCCGCGCCGATCAGCTCGGCGTGACCGCGGCGCTCGCCTCGCCCGGTCGGGCGGGCGGGGTGGTCCTCTCCCTCGCTCACCGGCGCGCCCTCGCCCGGCCGGCTGCTCCGTCCGCTCAGAACGTCCGAGCGGCGACGTCCGCGCGGTGGGACGCGGCGATCAGGTCCCGGAGCCGGTCCGCCGGCACGGGCGCGCCCCGGTCCGCCAGGTAGTCCTTCGCGAAGCCCTCGGGGTCGGCGGCGTAGAGGCGCGTGTAAGCGCCGGACTCGGGCTCGGTGCGCCACGACTCGGCCAGCGTCCCCGCGTCGACCGGCTCGAAGCCGAGGTCGTCGACCAGCGCCGAGACGGCTGCCTTGCCCTGGTCGTCGTCGCCGAAGACAGCCAGGGCCGTGCGGGGCGACGAGCCGGCGAGGGTGGGGATGTGGTGAGCGACGATGTTGTTGAACGCCTTGCTGATGACCGCGCCGGGCAGGAGCTCCTGCTCGAGCTCGGCGGTCGTCAGTTCGAGTGCGTCGAGGCGGTCGATGCGTCCGTCGCGGTGGGGGTAGTAGTTGCCGGTGGAGAGCACGGTCCTCCCGGCGAGGGCGCCCTCGGGGAGCGCCTCGTAGGCAGCCAGCGGCACGGCGAGGACCGTGATGTCGCCGAACTCCGCGGCCTCGAGCGCGTCGCCGGCCCGGGCCTGCGGACCCAGCTCGTCGATCAGGTCGCGGAGCGACTCCGGTCCGCGCGAGTTCGCGATGAGCACCTCGTGGCCGGCAGCGACCGTCAGGCGGGCGATCCCGCTTCCGATGTCTCCGCTGCCGATGATGCCGATGCGCTTCATGTCCGTCTCCTTCGTGTGGTGGTCGTGGTGGTCGTGTCGTGGTCGTGGTCGTGGTGCTGGTCGGCGCACTGGACCGCGCCGCAGGGGCGGGTCGCAGGACCCGTCGCCCTCAGGAGAGGCGAGGGTCGAGGCCGTACTGGTGAGGAGCACCGAGGTGGTCGCGGAGCGTGGTGCCCTCGTACTCGTGGTGGAAGAGGCCGCGATCCTGCAGGACGGGGACGACCTGGTCGACGAAGGCGTCGATCCCGTCCTCGTAGACGTCGACCGAGACCCAGAAGCCGTCGACGGCGCCCGCTTCGTACCACTCCTGCAGGTGGTCGGCGATGTCCGCCGCCGATCCGACCGGGGTCGGGTGGTAGTCGATGACGCCGTGGGCGAGGATCTCGCGCACGGTCCAGCCCTCCCGGGCGACCTCGAGAGCGCGTCCCGCGCGGGGGTCGCCGGGGCTGGGGCGCGCTGCGGCGAGCTCGGCGGCGGTGAGGGGCGTGGCGAGTCGCTCCTCGCTCAGGCGCAGGTTCAGCATGAGGCCGAGGTAGGGCACGCGCTGCGGGAGGGTGTCCCGCCCGAGGAGGAGGCGCCGGTCGAGGGCGTCGCGGCGGTCGCGTCCGAGGGCGGGCATCACTCCGGCGAAGAACTTCACCTCGTCGGGGTCGCGCCCGGCTTCGGCGGCGGCCCGGCGCAGCATCGTGCGCTGCGCCCGGGCGTCGTCGATGCTGAAGGTGGCGCCGATGACTCCGTTGGCGTAGCGCCCTGCGACGGCTGCCCCGTTGCCGCCGCCGCCGGCCTGGAAGATCACCGGCTGCCCCTGCTCCGAAGGGGGGATCGCCAGGGGTCCGCGGGAGGCGACGTGGCGCCCCGCCATGTTCACGGCGCGCACCTTCGACGCATCGGCGAAGCGTCCGGTCTCGGCGTCCTTGATCCAGGCGTCCTCTCCCCAGCTGCCCCAGAGCCCCTGCATGATCTGCACCATCTCGTGCAGACGCTCGTACTTCTCCTGGCGCTCCAGCGCCGCCCTGCCGAAGTTGCCCGCGGCCAGATCTCCGCTGGAGGGCACCGCGTTCCAGCCGACGCGGCCGTGACTCATCACGTCGAGCGTCTTCAGCTGCCGGGCGAGGGAGTAGGCGTCGTTGTAGGTGGACGACGCCGTCATCACCAGACCGATGCGGCTGGTCGCCCGGGCGACGGCGGCGAGCGTGAGGATCGGCTCCATCGAGAACTTCGGCGGGTGGTGCTCGATGTCGTCGTCGAGCCCGAGTCCGTCCGGGAGGAAGAGGAAATCGATCAGGCCGCGCTCGGCGGCTCGAGCGTGGCGCGCCATCGCATCGAAGTCGGTGTACCCGGCGGGGTCGACCCCGGGCATCCGCCAGGAGTCCGGCTGCGAGCCGTAGCCGTTGCCGAACTGGAGGCCGAGGAGCATGCCGGTGCGGGCGGAGGAGGACGAGCTGGTCATGGCTCCATCGTGCAACGTTCTCACTAATGGCAATGTCAAGGGCCCGGTCGCCGATTCCGAGCACGGCGACGGGACGCCGAGGGGGCGACGACCACGGGTCCGCGTGCCCCGCCCCCGGCCGCGGCAGGCGGATGCTCGGAGTCAGCTCGCGCGCGCCGTCTTCGCCTGCAGCGCGACGTCCAGAGCGTCGATGTACCGCGAGAGGGAGTCGCGGTTCTGAAGCAGGAAGTCGATCTTCTGCGTCATCCGGTCCCGCTCCTCCGTGAGCAGGTCGAGGAGTCCGGGCTCGGGATCGCGCACGACGATCGTCTGCGGCTGATCGAGGCACGGGAGGATGTCGATGATGATGCGAGAGGGGATGCCGGTGTCGACGAGACCCCGGATCTTGTTCACCCGGTCCACCAGGTGGTCCCCGTAGTCGCGGTATCCGTTCTCGAGGCGCTGAGGCGAGATGAGCCCCTGCTCCTCGTAGTAGCGGAGCATGCGCGCCGGCACCCCCGTCTTCTTCGCCAGCTCCCCGATCCGCATGATGACTCCCGTCCTCTCGACCCGACCTTCACACTAATGGAAGTGTTCCGCACCGAGGGCGGGCCCACTCGGACGGCGGACGCCCTGACACTCCCTCCATCGAAGGCGGGGTCTCCGCAGTCCCTCACCGGGAGGGGACGTCCTCGGGCAGGGGCTCCCGGCGACTCCGCCCGATGAACAGCGTGCCGAGGATCGCCGCGACGGCGATGACACCGGCCGTCACGAGGGCGCCCTGTCCCGCGGAGACGGTCTCGGCGATGGTCAGCCGCGCCGGGTCCGCAGCGTTCGAGCCGATCGTGTAGGCGGAGACCAGGACGGCGCCGCCCGCCGCGCCCGCGAGCTGCTGCACCGTCGTGAAGGCGGCACTCCCGTGCGGGTACAGCTCCGGGCGGAGGGCCCCCAGCGCCAGCGTCGTCGCCGGACCCCACATCATCGCCTGGGCCGCCATCATCACGAGGTACCCGGTCAGGTACGTCCAGACGCTGTCGGCATCGGACAGGGTGCTGAGGAACCAGATGCTCGCCGCCCAGATCACCGATCCGGGGATCAGGAGGGGCAGGGGGCCGAACCGGTCGTAGACGCGGCCACCGAGCGCGGACACGGCCGAGATGACGATGCCGCCGGGAAGCAGGAACAGGCCGACCGACAGCGCGCTCAGCCCCAGAGCTCCTGTCAGGACGAACGGGAGGACGAGGGCGACACCGAAGCCGTTCATCGCGACGAACAGCATGATCACCAGGGCGACGACGAACGTCCTGCTCCGGAAGATGCGCAGGTCCAGAAGCGCGTTCCCCCGTCGACGGAGCGACACCTGACGCAGGACGAACGCCCCCACGCCCACCACCCCGATCAGGGCAGGGACGAGAGGAGGCAGAGGCGCGTGGCCGGAGGCGGACTCCCCGATCAGGGAGAGACCGAGCACGAGCCCCCCGAAGCCGAGGGCGGACAGGACCAGGGACAGCAGATCGAGGGATGCCCGTTCGGGTGCGGTGATGTTCGTCAGCTTCATCGCTCCGGCGAGGAGCGCGATCACCGCGAGCGGCAGCACGAGGAGGAAGAGCCAGCGCCAGGGCAGGTAGGTCAGCACCAGGCCCGAGACGGCGGGGCCCACCGCGGGTGCGAGGGCCGGGACCGCCGTGACGATCGCCATGATCCGGCCTCGCCGCGACTCCGGGACGAGCCGGATGGCCGTCGTCATCAGCAGCGGCACGAAGACAGCCGTCCCCGCCGCCTGCACGAGACGTCCGACGAGGAGCACCTCGAAGCCCGGAGCCGCCGCCGCGAGGGCCGTGCCGACGATGAACACCGACAGCGCGGTGAGGAAGATCGTGCGCAGGTGGAAGCGACGCATGATGAAGCCGGTCGCCGGAACCAGGACCGCCAGGGTCAGCAGATAGCCCGTCGTCAGCCACTGCCCGGCGGACGGGCTGACGCCGAGGTCGACGATGAGGGTCGGCAGGGCCACGCCGAGGAGCATCTCGTTGAGGAGCACGAGGAACGTGGACGCCATCAGCAGACCGATGACGAGCCCGTCGCCCTTGCGGAGTCGATCGGACTGCGGAGGGTGCGCGAGCACACGGGGGGAAGTGGTCATGGATCCATGCTCAACGTTGACATTAGTGCGAATGTCAAGCGCGAGCTCTCTAGCCCACCCCACCGCCCTCGCGCATCCCCGCGCGCCGCACCCCGCGGCTGCCTAGCCTGGAGCCATGCCCCGCCGAGTCTCCGCCGTCCATCACGAGGTCGACGGCGTGCAGCTGCGCTCGTACGCCGTCGGCCCGCTCGATTCGCCGCGCACCTTCGTGCTCCTCCACGGCATCGGGATGTCGCACCGCACGTTCTCGCGCCTGGTCGCCCCGCTGCGGCGGCACGGCCGAGTGGTCGGCGTCGACCTCGCCGGCTTCGGAGCCAACCGTCCACCGCGGCGCCGCGTCGGCATCGCCGACCACGCCCGGTTCGTCGCCCGGGTGCTGGAGGATCGCGGCGTCACCCGCGCGATCGCCGTCGGGCACTCCATGGGCACCCAGGTCGCCGTCGAGCTCGCGGCCCTCGCTCCCGACGTCGTCGAGGGCGTCGTCCTGATCGGACCGGTGGTCGATCCCGAGCGCCCCGGAGCCGTCCGGCAGGGCCTCGCGCTCGCCCGCGACTGCCTCGGCGAGCCGATCGGAGTGGACGCGCTGGTCCTCGGCGACTACCTCCGCGGAGGCATCGGCTGGTACCTCCGCCAGCTCCCCGAGATGCTGCACCACCCGATCGTCGCCCGCGCCGCGGTGCTCGCTCAGCCCGTCCTGATCGTCCGCGGTCACGACGACCCGATCGGCACGCGCGACTGGTGCGCACGGCTCGCCGCCGCCTGCTCCGACGCCCGGGTGATCGAACTCGGCCGCTCCCGCCACGTGGTCCCGCGCACGGAGCCCGAGGAGCTCGCCCGCGAGCTCGGGCGCTTCGCTGCCTCGATCGGCACGCCCCCCGCGGCCGCCGAGGCCTCCCTCGAGACGACCGCCGACGCGCCCGTCGAGGCCGCACGGTGAACCGGATCGTCCGCGACGGCCTCTGGTGGATCCAGGACTACGCCTACGCCGTCGCCTGGCAGGTCCGCGGGTTCCTGTCGCGCCGCGCCCCCGACGACTACCTCGACGGCGACCGCCGGCCCGTGCTCGTGCTGCCCGGCATCTGGGAGACGTGGTCCTTCCTCCGCCCGATCATCGATCCGCTGCACCGGCGCGGGCACCCGCTGCACGTGCTCGACGACCTCGGCCGCAACGGCCGCCCTGTCGCGCGCACCGCGGAGGACGTCGCCGCCTACCTCGAGCGGCACGACCTCCGCGACGTCGTCGTCGTCGCCCACAGCAAGGGCGGGCTGATCGGCAAGTACGTGATGACCGAGCTCGACCCCGACGGCCGCGTCGACCGCATGGTCGCCGTGTCGACCCCCTTCGGCGGCTCGCGCTACGCGCCCTACCTCGTGCTGAAGAGCCTCCGCTCGTTCTCGCCGCGCGACGCCACGACCCTGCTGCTCGCGAGCCGGGCCGGGGCGAACGCCCGCATCACCTCGGTCTTCGGCGTCTTCGACCCGCACATCCCCGAGGGCAGCATGCTCGAGGGCGCGGTCAACGTGCGCATCGAGACCGGCGGCCACTTCAGGATCCTCGGGAACCCCGAGACCCTCGCCGCCGTGATCACCGCGGTGTCGGCGGACTGAGCTCAGCCCTCGGCCGGCGGTGTGATGACGACGGCGTCGGCCGGGCAGTCGATCTCGACGGCCGCGAAATCGCCCTCGACGGCGCCCGTCGACGCGAAGGGGACCTGGAAGCAGAAGGCCTCGGGCACGTCGTCGGCCTCGGGGTACTCCGACGCGTCGACCGGCGTGCGGAACGACAGCGAGCCGAACGGCTCCTCCGCGCTGGGCGCCTCGTACGACTCGATGCCGATCAGCTCGACCCCCTCGACGGGGGCGGCGTCGGCCGCTCGGGCGAAGTCGAAGGCGTCGTCCTGGGGCCCGGTGAGCGCGGCGGTCAGGCTCCGCAGCCGCTCGCGGGCGTCGTCCCGGGCGCCGAGCAGCGACGCGCTGTCGGTCCGCTCCGGAGCGGCGGGGGCGGGGTCCGTGCAGCCGGCGAGCGCCAGGGCGCCCAGGAGGGTCGTCGCCGCCAGGGCCGTCCGCATCCGAGTCACGAGAACGACCCTAGGGCCTGGTGGACAGGAGACCCCCGTCGGAGGGAGCGCGCGAGATCGTGTTCCCCGGACCGACGACCTGTAGCGCGCGCTCCGACCCGCCCGCAACTCCCTTCCGGGCGCGGGCCGGGGAGCGGAGGGTGGAGTCATGGCCCCCGCGAGAACGACCGGACCGACCGAGCTCCTCCTGGTGCGCCACGGAGAGAGCGTCGCCAATGTCGCCGCGAGCGCAGCCGAGGCGCAGGGGGCGGTCGAGATCGCGGTCGACCGCCGCGACGCCGACGTCGAGCTCTCGGACGCCGGGCAGGAGCAGGCGCACGCCCTCGGACGCTGGCTCGCCGGCGAGGCCGCGCCCGCCTCCGCGTGGAGCTCGCCCTTCGTCCGCGCGTCCTCGACGGCGAGGATCGCCCTGGCCGAGGCCGGAATCGACCTGCCGCTCGGAGTCGACGAGCGGCTCCGCGACCGAGACCTCGGCATCGCCGACCGGCTCACCTCCGCCGGGTTCCGCGAGCGCTTCCCCGAGGAGGCGCAGCGCCGCGAGTGGCACGGCAAGTTCTACTACCGGCCGCCGGGCGGCGAGTCCTGGACCGACCTCGCCCTGCGGATGCGGTCGTTCCTCGATCACCTCGATGCCGCCGCGCCCGCCGGCCCGGCCGTGCTGTTCTGCCACGACGCCGTGGTGCTCATCACCCGCTACGTCTGCGAGGGCCTGTCCGAGCGCGAGCTCCTCGACATCGGCGCCTCCACCCCGGTCGCCAACGCGTCGGTGACCCGGCTCGTGCGCGGCGACGACGGCTGGAGCGTCGAGCGCTTCTCGAGCACCGAGCACCTGGAGCAGACGGGCGCGCCCGTCACCCGGCACGACGACCGGGACGAGGGAGAGGGAGACCCGCATGACTGAGACCATCGACCGCGCCCTGCTGGAGCAGCGCTGGCCGCTGCCCGAGCCGTCCGGCTCCAAGCACGCCCGCGGCGACGTCGTGATCATCGGCGGTGCCCGCAAGACCCCCGGAGCCGCTCTGCTCGCGGGCATCGCGGCGCTGCGGGTCGGCGCCGGCCGCATCACGCTGTGCGTCGCCGAGTCCGTCGCCTCGGCGACCGCGGTCGCGCTGCCCGAGTGCGGGGTCGTCCCGCTGCAGGAGTCGCGCACCGGATCCATCACCGGCCGCGGGCTCGAGGCGCTCGAGGGCGAGCTGGCCTCGGCCGACGTGGCACTCGTGGGCCCGGGACTGGACGATCCGAAGGCGACCGCGTCGACCCTCCGGGCGCTCGCACCGCTGCTGCGGGACGTGCCCGCCGTGCACCTCGACGCGTTCCCGCTCGGCGTCCTGCCGGGCCAGAAGCGCGTCGCCCGCTCGCTCGCCGGACGTCTGCTGATCACTCCGAACACCGCGGAGGCCGAGCGGCTCCTGGGCGCCGAGATCGAGGACGTCGAGACCGCCGCCAGGGCGATCGCCCGCCGCTACGAGGCGGTCGTGAGCCTCTTCAACGTCGTCGCGGATCCGGACGGCGTGCTCGTGCGCGCCGAGGGCGAGCACCCGGGGCTGGCCACGGCCGGCAGCGGCGACGTGCTCGCCGGCGCGACCGCGGGCCTCCGGGCACGCGGCGTCGACGGAGCGGGCGCCGCTGCGTGGGGTGTGCACCTGCACACGGAGGCGGACCCCCGCCTCACCGAGCGCATCGGCCCCGCCGGCTACCTCGCGAGCGAGATCCCCGCCGAGTTCCCGGCACTGCTGCGCCGCTGACCGCACCGGACCGCGCCGGCCCCCTCTCTCCCCCCTTTGCTGGTCGAGTAGCCCCGCAGGGGCGTATCGAGACTTCCGACGCCCGGTGGGGCGGATCTCGATACGGTCGCTCCGCGACCTACTCGATCAGCAGGAACGGACCGCTGAATCGCGGAGGTGGACCGCCCGATCCGCAGGTGCCGCACCGGCACACTCCCACCCCCTCCCCTTTGCTGGTCGAGTAGCCCCGCAGGGGCGTATCGAGACCCACCGACTCCGGCCGGGGCGGATCTCGATACGGCCGCTGCGCGGCCTACTCGATCAGCAGGAAGGGACCGCCGGATCGCGGAAGGCGGACTGCCGATCAGCAGGAAGGGACCGCCGGATCGCGGAGGGCGACCGCCGGATCGCGGAGGGCGGACTGCCGGATCGCGGAGGGCGGACCGCCCGATCAGCAGAAGCGGGCCACTGGATCGCGGAGGGCGGACTGCCGACCAGCGGAAGGCCGTCCGACCCGATCAGCAGTCGCGGTCGACCCGATCAGCAGGAGGCGGGCGGATCTCCGCCTCAGCAGGAAGCGGCGAGCGCTAGAGCGCGACGTCGGCGACCGAGAACGCGACCCCGGGAGTGATGAGGATCGACGTCTGCCGCGGCTCCCCCTCGCCCTGGTTCACGACGAGCCAGCGCGAGGCCTCACCGTCGAGCGCGCGCTCGACATCGGCCTGCACCGCCTCGGCGGTCGTGTCCGACAGGCTGTACGGCGATCCGCCGTAGGTGATCTCGACGCGCTTCACAGGATGGGCTCCTCGCTCGGCCGAGTGGCTCCACGCGGCTCCTCGCTGATGCGCAGACCGTGTGCGGTGTGCGAATCGGCCAGGAGCTGGCGGATCCATTCGGGGTTGATCGAGGGCGCGCGGCCCCCGTGGTACTTGAACCGCAGCGGGATCGCGGGGTGCACCCAGATCGAGGTGCGTCCGTCGCCGACCGCCTGCGAGTCCTTCCACGAGAAGTAGAAGGACTCGTTGCGTGCGAGCTTGGATCCGATGACGATCTGCAGGTGCGCCAGCAGGCGGTCGTCGAAGTCGGCCTCCAGGGTGGAGTCGTAGATCAATCGGCCCATCAGGGCACTCTCCGTTCAGGCTGCGGTGCTCGGTGGGGGCCGGGTGACGCCGGGGCAGCGCTCCCGTTCCGGTACTCGCGGCAGGAGCCGATCCTACCGAGACGTCCTCGCGCGACCATGTCAGCGGACCTCGTCGTCGTACTCGGGCAGGTCGAGATCGGGGAGACGCACGATCTCGTCGTCGGCCTCGGCCACCGGGTGCGAGACGCCGAGTCGACCGGCCTCGCGGTCCATCCGCTCGACGAGCTCGTCGTCGACGAGCTCCTCGGCGTCGCTCTCCTCCGGCTCGCTGAGGAGCTGGCTGGCGGGGCCGATGAGCAGGTCGGCACTGCCGAGTCCGCCGTCCTCGAGCCGGACGGGGATCCGGACCGCCGCGGATCCCTTCCGCAGCGCGAGAGCCTCGGCGTAGTGCACCAGCGAGCGGGCGATGGCGCTGCCGGTCAGCACCGAGCTGCCCGCGTAGTGGATCCGTTCCATCCCTCTTTCCTACTCCTCTCCCCCGGCAGCGGTCACCGGTTGCGGGAGCGGCCCCGCGGTTGCTAGCGCAGGGCGGCGAGTCGGCGGTCCAGTCCGTCGCGGACCGCGGGCCACTCCTCGCGGAGGATCGAGTGCACCGCCGTGTCGCGCCACGAGCCGTCGGCCCTGCGCTGGTCGTGGCGCAGCACCCCCTCGAACGTCGCGCCCAGCCGCAGGATCGCCGCCCGCGATCGGGCGTTGGCCGCATCGGCCTGCAGCTTCACGCGCGAGTAGCCGCTGTCGAAGGCGAGCCCGAGCAGCAGGCGCTTCGTCTCGGGATTCACCGCGCCGCCCCACACCTCGGGCGCGTAGGCGGTCCAGCCCAGGTGCGCGGCCTCGCGCGTCTCGTCGAAGTCGGCGAGCGCCGTCGCTCCGACCACGCGCCCGTCGACCAGCACGGCGTACGGCAGTCCCGTCGCCCAGGGGTAGTAGCGGAGGAGGAACGCCCGGAACGCGACCGGGTCGGGGTCCAGCCCCGCGGCCCCTCCTCCGTAGCCGCCCGCGAAGACCTCGGGCCGCGCGATCGCGTCGCGCAGTCCGTCGAGGTGCTCGTCGGCGAGCGGCTCGAGGACCACGGTCCTCGCGACGAGGCGCACGGGGCCGGGCCGACGGGGGGAGGCGGGGGCGGAGTCGGTCACCCGGCCATTCTGGGGTCGCCGCCGCCGCCGCGGGTGGTCCAGACCGCGTGCCAGCATGGGGTCCATGGCCGACCCCGTGCTGTTCGAGACCTCCGCCGCCGCCTTCGTCCGCCTGCTCTCGCGGATCGGCGGCGACAAGTGGGCGCTCCCCGGACTCGGCGACTGGGACGTCCGCGGGCTCGCCGGGCACGCGTCGCGCGCGATCCTCACCGTCGAGACGTACCTCCGCGCCGAGGAGCCCGCCGAGGCGACGGTGCCCGACGCGCTCGCCTACTACGGAGCGCTCGCCGGGAACGTCGCCGATCCGGCGGCCGTCGCGCGACGAGGAGTGGAGGCGGGAGCGGCGCTGGGCGACCGGCCGGAGGAGACCGCCCGCGAGGCGCTGCAGCGCGCGACCGCTCTGCTCGCGGAGCAGCCGCCCGGTCGCCTCGTCGCGATCGGCCCGCACGCGATCGCCCTCGACGAGTACCTCCGCACCCGGGTGCTCGAGCTGGTCGTGCACACGATCGACCTGTCGCGCGCGACCGGGGTGCCGCACGAGCTGCCCGCTCCCGCCGTCGAGGCGAGCTGCGCGCTGACCGGGGGCCTCGCGGCGCGCGGCGGCCGGGCGGAGGAGTTCCTGATGGCGGTCAGCGGGCGCGAGCGGCTGGCGGCCGGGTTCTCGGTGGTGTGACTCCGGATCCGTCGCAGCGGGCACGACGGAGGGCCGCCGCTCCGGATCCCTCCGGGGCGACGGCCCTGCTGCAGACCCCGCGTGCCGCTCAGGCCACGGCGAGCGCCGCGACCGGCGAGACCGTCGTCGCCCGGCGCGCGGGCAGCACGGCCGAGACGACGGTGATGAGGACGCCGACCACCACGACGGCGGCGAGGATCGTCACGGGGATCGTCGGGGGCACCAGGCCGATGCCGGGCAGCGAGCCGAAGATCGCGATCGCCCCGCTCCATCCGTAGACCACGCCGAGGACCAGGCCCAGCAGGGCCGCGGCGATCACCATCTGCGCCGCTTCGACGACGACCATCCAGCGCACCTGGGAGCCGGTGAAGCCGACGGCCCGGAGCAGCCCCAGCTCGCGGCGACGCTGGAGCACGCTGAGCGAGAGCGTGTTGACCATGCCGACAGCGGCGAGGAGCACCGAGAAGCCGAGCAGGACGCTCATGATCGCGGTGCTGACCGAGACGAACTGGTCGAGCGCCTCGAAGACCTCGGGGCTCATGTCCTCGGACATCCGCATGATGGTGGCGAAGGTCGCCGCGGCGACCGCGAACATCGTGACGAGCGTCACTCCGATCACGAGGCCGATGACGGCCCGCGCGCTGCGGGCGGGGTTGCGGATCGCGTTGGCGGAGGCGAGGCGCGCGACCGGTCCGCCGCCGAACGCCCGACCGACCAGCGAGGTGAGCGGAGGCAGCAGCACCGGCGCCCCGAGGATGATGCCGGAGAACGAGACCATGCCGCCGACCAGGCCCAGGAGCACGCCGAACGGGCTCAGCAGCCCGACCACGACGCCTGCGCCCAGCAGGAGGAAGCCGAGCACGACGAAGGCGATCGCCAGGGCGTTGCGGCCGCGGCGGCCCCGGAGCTCGTCGTAGCGCGGCTCGGCGGAGGAGCCCGCCGCCTCGGACGGCGAGACCGAGAGCACCCGGCGCGATCCGGCCCAGGAGGCGATGACGGTCGACGCGATGACGGCGACGGCCGGCAGCAGCAGTCCCGGAGAGACGAGCGGGAGCTCGATGCGCGTGAACGTCCCCGTGGCGAACGCGAGCTCGGCGCCGGCCGCGACCAGCACGACCGCGGCGACGAGGCCGATCACCGCGCCGAGCAGGCCCTGCATCAGGCCGTTCCGCACGACCTCGGCGCGCAGTGAGCGGCCCGAGGCGCCCAGCAGGCGCAGGAGCGAGATCTCGCGGGTGCGGCCCGCGATCACCGTGGAGACGGCGTTCGAGGTGACGATGCCGCCCACGAACACCGCGATGCCGAAGAACACGACGCCGACGACCCCGAGCGTCGTCGCGGCCTGCTCGATGCCGTCCAGTCCAGCCGCCTGGAACGCGGCGACCATGTCGGCGACGACCATGACGAGCACTCCGCCGAATGCGGCGGACAGGGCGGCGACCGTGACGATCGCGCCTCCTCCCTGCTTCGAGCCCGTGCGCACGCCGCTCACGCCGCGGTCTCCATCTCGAGCATCGTGCGCGAGACCTCTTCCGCGGTCATGCCGCGGCGGTCGTCGACGACCGCCCCGTCGCGGAGGAAGACGATGCGGTCGGCGTAGGCGGCCGCGATCGGGTCGTGGGTGACCATCGCGATCGACTGGCCGTACTCGCGGGTGGAGGCGCGCAGCAGGGTGAGGACCTCGCGGCCGGTGCGGGAGTCGAGGTTGCCGGTGGGCTCGTCGGCGAAGATCAGCTGAGGTCGGGTGGCGAGCGCGCGGGCGATGGCGACGCGCTGCTGCTGGCCGCCCGACAGCTCGTAGGGCCGGTGCGTGAGGCGGTCGCGCAGCCCGAGCGACTCGATGAGGCTGGCGATCCACGCCTCCTCGTCGGCGGTGACGCGGCGGCCGTCGAGCTCGAACGGCAGGCGGATGTTGCCGCGCACGTCGAGCGTGGGGATGAGGTTGAACGCCTGGAAGACGAAGCCGACCTGGCGGCGGCGCAGCAGCGTGAGCTCGGCGTCGCCGAGGCCGCTGATCTCGGTCTCGCCGAGGAACACACGGCCGTCGGTGGCCGTGTCGAGGCCGGCGAGGACGTGCATCAGGGTGGACTTGCCGGATCCGCTCGGTCCCATGACGGCGGTGAACTCGCCGCGCTGGATCGAGAGGGTGACGCCGTCGAGGGCGACGACGGGGGGCGTGCTGCCGTACAGCTTGCGCACGTTCTCGACGCGCGCCACAACGGTGGAGGTCTGGTTCTGCATGTCCTCGACGCTACGGAGGCGGTGCTGTCGCGCTCGTCGCCCGCGGGTGGTCGAGAGGTCATCCTTCCGGGGGACAGGGGGTGGTCCTCAGCGGGTCCCGGTCAGCGGGCGTCCCGGTCAGGGCGGCGTCCCGGTCAGCGGGCGTCCGGTCAGCGGGGGCGCAGGCCTGCGCGCCGGAGGGCGAGCGCGGCGAGCGCCTGCGTCGCGGCGGGGTGGCCGGTGCGCCAGGCGGGGACCGCGTCGGGGTGGGCCGCGAGGATCTCGCGCGGGGCCGCCTCCGTCAGCGCGCGCAGCGCCAGCAGCTCGAAGCCCGCGGCCGTCGCACCCAGCGCCCGGAGTTCGGCGGTGCGGCGGGCGAACCGGAGTCGCGGACGCAGCCAGAGCACCGCCAGGAGCAGGAGCGGCAGGCCGCCGATCGCGAGGCCCGCCACGATCGCGAGGGCTCCCGCGAGCTGCTGCTGGTCGCGTCCCGCGGCGGCCAGCACGGAGCCGGCCCCGCTCGCCTCGTCGAAGGGCGCGCGCACGGCGTCGCCGAGCAGCGGGATGCCGCCGAGCGTGGATCCGGCGTCGCTCATCGTCGAGCCGAAGCCGCTGCCCGCGCTCTCGAGGCGGCGGCCGATCTCGGCCAGCCCGGCGATGAGGCTGCCGACGGCGATGCCGGCGGCGATAGCGACGGCCGCGACGGCGAGCGCCAGGGCGTCGGCCGTGATCTGCCGGGCGCGCACGGCGGGGAGGTCGGCGTAGATCTGCATCCGCCGATCATGCCCCGCCTGCTGCTGCGGATGCGCCCCCTTGCCGACCGGACGGGCGGAGATCCGCGCGTGCTGGACGTGGTCGGTCTCGATACGCGCCTGCGGCGCTACTCGACCAGCAGGGAGGGCCGCTCGAGGGGGCCTACCGACCCCGCGCGGCCCGCTTCGGGTCGGCTCGGCGCGCAGGGCGACGGCGAGTCGGCGCGAGAAGGGGTCCAGCAGAAGCACAAGGGCCGCCTCGCGGCGGCTCGCATCCTGGTGATCGAGTAGCCCCCGCAGTATCGAGATCCGCCCGTCCCGGACGTGGCGGGTCTCGATGCGCGCCTGCGGAGCTGCTCGACCAGCGGGTGAGGCGCGCAGCGGCGACGGCCGCGGGTCAGTCGAGGAGGTCGTGCAGGACGACGACCTGCTCGCGCTCCGGGCCGACCCCGATCGCCGAGAAGCGGGCGCCGCTCATCGCCTCGAGCGCGCGGACGTAGTCCTGCGCGGCCTGCGGGAGGTCGGCGAACGTGCGGCAGCCGGTGATGTCCTCCTGCCAGCCGGGGAACTCCTCGTAGATCGGCTTCGCGTGGTGGAAGTCGCTCTGCGAGACCGGGACCTCGTCGTGGCGCACGCCGTCGACGTCGTACGCGACGCAGACGGGGATCGTCTCGAGGCCCGAGAGCACGTCGAGCTTGGTGAGGACGAAGTCGGTGACGCCGTTGATCCGCGCGGAGTAGCGGGCGATGGGGGCGTCGTACCAGCCGCAGCGGCGCGGGCGGCCGGTCGTGGTGCCGAACTCGAAGCCCTGCTTGCGGAGGTACTCGCCCCACTCGTCGAAGAGCTCGGTCGGGAACGGGCCCGCGCCGACGCGGGTCGTGTACGCCTTGATGACGGCGATGACGCGCTCGATGCGGTTGGGGGCGACTCCGGAGCCGGTGGCCGCTCCTCCGGAGGTCGCGTTCGAGGACGTGACGAACGGGTAGGTGCCGTGGTCGACGTCGAGCATGGTGGCCTGCCCGGCCTCGAACAGCACGGTCTTGCCGGCGTCGAGCGCCTGGGCGAGCACGAGCGAGGTGTCGGCGACCATGGGGCGCAGACGCTCGGTGTACTGCAGCAGGTCCTCCATGACCTGCTCGACCAGGATCGCGCGGCGGTTGTAGACCTTCACCAGCAGGTGGTTCTTCTGGTCGAGGGCGCCCTCGACCTTCTGGCGCAGGATGTTCTCGTCGAAGAGGTCCTGGATGCGGATGCCGACGCGGTTGATCTTGTCGGCGTACGCGGGGCCGATGCCGCGGCCCGTGGTGCCGATCTGGCGCTTGCCGAGGAACCGCTCCGTCACCTTGTCGAGGGTGCGGTGGTAGCTCGTGATGACGTGCGCGTTGGCGCTGACGAGCAGCTTCGAGACGTCGACGCCGCGGGCGCTCAGCGCCTCGAGCTCGTGGAAGAGCACCTCGATGTCGACGACGACGCCGTTGGCGATGACGGGGACCACGCCCGGCGTCAGGATGCCCGAGGGGAGCAGGTGCAGCGCGTACTTCTCGTCGCCGACGACGACCGTGTGGCCCGCGTTGTTGCCGCCGTTGAACTTGACGACGTAGTCGACGCGGCTTCCGAGGAGGTCGGTGGCGCGTCCCTTGCCCTCGTCGCCCCACTGGGCGCCGGTGATGACGATTGCTGGCATGGCGTGTCCTTCTCGACGGGGAGGTGGGCGCCCGGCCCGTTTCGGGTTCCACCGGGCCTCGGCGGGCCGGCCCGGCATCGAGATGCCGCTTCTGCGCGACCAGCCGCTCGATTCTAGCGGAGCGGCTCCGGGACCGCTCCGGGGACGCGGGCCGACCGCGGGCACCGCATTGCCGAGCAATGCTCTCGAAGCCGTAATGACGCGTTCACACATCCGGCCTAGGTTCGAAGACGTTCACTCTCCACCCATCACGCGAACAGGACACCGATGCGCCGATACCGCGCTGCCAGCCTCCTCGTCGTCGCCGCCCTCGGAGCGGCCACCGTCGCCCCCTCGGCGACCGCGGCCACCACCGACGACGGCCTCGAGCTCACGCTCGTGTCGACGACCGACACCCACGGCCACGTCTACAACTGGGACTACTTCGCGAACGCGCCGTACGAGGGCGAGGACACCCTCGGACTCACGCGCGTCGCGACCGAGGTCGACCGCCTCCGCGCCGAGAAGGGCGACGAGTCGGTCCTCGTCTTCGACAACGGCGACGCGATCCAGGGCACTCCCCTCACGTACTACTACGGGCTCGGCGACGGAGCCGCGGGCGTCCTCGCGGACGAGACGACGCATCCGATGGCCGCCGCCTTCAACACCATCGGCTACGACGCCCAGGTCGTCGGCAACCACGAGTACAACTACGGGCTCGACATGCTCGGCGCGTACGAGGGCGACCTGAACGCTCCGCTGCTCGGCGCGAACGTCGTCGAGGTCGCCACCGGCGAGCCGTACCACGAGCCGTTCACCGTGATCGAGCGCGAGATCGACGGCGAGACCGTGAAGGTCGGCGTCCTCGGCCTCGTCACCCCGGGCGTCCGCGTCTGGGACAAGCAGTACGTCGACGGCGTGCTCGAGTTCCGCGACATGGTCGAGACCGCGAAGGAGTGGGTCCCGAAGGTGCAGGCCGAGGCCGACGTGGTCGTCGTGCTCGCGCACACCGGTCAGGGCACGGTCGCCGACGCCGACTACGACCCGGCCGACCTCAACGAGGACGTCGTGAACAACATCGCGACCCAGGTCCCCGGCATCGACGTGCTCGTCGCCGGCCACAGCCACCAGGACGTGCCGCAGACGCTCTTCACGAACGTCGCCGGCGAGCAGGTGCTCGTCACGCAGCCCTACTACTGGGCGCAGGGCCTGACCGAGGTCACGCTGAACCTGGTGCCCGATGCCGCCGGCGATCTGCAGGTCGACTGGTCGGAGGGCGAGGCGCCCGTCGCCGAGGCCGTCTACGCGCGCGACATCCCGGAGGAGTCGAGCGCCGTCCTCGACGCGGTCGCCGAGCAGCACGCGACGACCATCGACTACGTGAACACCCCCGTCGCGGAGTCGCTCGAGGAGCTCTCGGCCGAGACCTCGCGCTACGAGGACACCCCGATCATCGACTTCATCAACAACGTCCAGGCCGAGACCGTCGACACGGCGCTCGAGGGCACGGAGTGGGCGGACGTCCCGGTGATCTCGCAGGCCTCGCCGTTCTCGCGCACCGCGGTCTTCCCCGAGGGGCAGGTCACCATCCGCGACATCGCGGGTCTCTACATCTACGAGAACACCCTGCGCGGAGTCGAGATGACCGGAGCCGAGGTGCGCGAGTACCTCGAGTTCTCGGCCCGGTACTTCAACCAGGTCTCCCCCGGCGCCCCGTTCGACCCGGCCACCGGCACGAACGCGGTCACCGAGGACCGGCCCACGGGCATCCCGGACTACAACTACGACGCGCTCTCGGGCGTGGACTACGTGATCGACATCTCGCAGCCGGCCGGCTCGCGGATCCGCGACCTCGCGCACCCCGACGGCACTCCGGTCGCCGATGAGGACGTCTTCGTGATGGCGGTCAACAACTACCGCCAGAGCGGCGGAGGCGCCTACCCGGCCGTCGCCGCGGCTCCGCTGGTCTACGACGAGCGCCTCGAGATCCGCCAGCTGCTCATCGACTGGGCGACCGCGCGCGGAGTGATCGACCAGGCCGACTTCTTCGACGCGAACTGGTCGCTGACGTCTGTCGCGGCTCCGGTCGTCCCCGCTCCGACCGAGCCGGGCACGGGCACTCCCGCGCCGACCGAGCAGCCGACCGCCGCTCCGTCGCCGCAGCCCACCGCGACGGCGGTCCCGGTGGCGGGAGGGGGCCGCAGCGGCTCGCTCGCGAACACCGGTTCCGACGCGTCCGGGTTCCTCGGCGGGGCACTCCTGCTGCTGCTCTCGGGAGCGGCGCTGACGGTCCTGCGCCGTCGTCGCACCGCATAGCGGCACCTCCGGCTCGCAGACACGCGTTCGGCTCGCGGGATCGTCCTGATTCCGCGAGCCGAACGTCGTGTGACGAGCCGAACGCGTCTGCGCGCGCGGGCGGATCGACCTCCGGCCCGCGAGAACCCGTCCGGCTCGCGCGATCCTGCTGTTCTCGCGAGCCCAGCGTGTTCCAGCGAGCCGAACGCGAGGCGTCGGACCGGGCCGCCTCAGCGGCGGGCGACGATGCGCTCGGTGCCCGTCCACGTCGGCAGGGGGCCGTGGCCGTCCCGCAGGACGGCGACGACGGCCGCGGCGACCGCCCAGACGATGACGGCGGTGACGACGACGAGGAAGACCATCTCGAACTCCTTGCTCTGCAACGGGCGTGCTCTGCGCCCTGGATCAACGGTCCGCCCGAGCCCACCCCGCGCGCATCGGGCGATCGCCCTATCCCCGTCTCGGCCCGGAACGGCGCGGATCCGCGCGACCGCTCCGCCGGTTCCACCCACCCGCGAGCCGCGGGCCGCCGTCATGACTCAGACCGAGCGCGCCGAGCCCCGCCCGGGATAGGGCGACCGCCCGATGCCCTCGGCACCGGTCCTGGAGGAGCGTCGTGGCATCGACGACGAGAGGACCGAGATGATGCTGAGCGAGTACTCCTTCCCCGCGCTGCTCGAGGAGCGCGAGCGCCGCCTCGAGCGCGACCTCGAGCACGAGCGGGTCCGCCGCGAGCGCCTCGGGGCGCGTCCCGCACGGCCGGGGCTCCTGGTGATCCTGCGCCGTGCGGTCGCGCAGCGGGCCGATCACGCCGGCGCCTGAGGTGCCGCGCGCCGGGTTCCGGTCGAGGACCCGCGGGAAACCGACATCGCCCGCCCTCGGACCCCTCCGGTGTCGGCGTCCGCTGGCACCATGACTCCCATGCCCCTTCCGCCCTCCCCGTCCGTCCTCGTCGGACGGGACGACGACCTCGCCGCCCTCCGGCGCACCTACGAGCGGATGCTCGTCGAGGGGGCGAGGACCGTGGTCGTCGGCGGCGAGGCCGGCATCGGCAAGAGCCGGCTCGTGGCGGAGTTCACCGAGCGGTTGCCGGCCGAGGCGCTCGTGCTGAGGGGCCAGTGCGTCGACCTCGACCGCGACGCCCCTCCCTACGCCCCGATCACCGCGCCGCTGCGCGAGCTGGCGCGCGTGGTCGGCTCCGACGAGCTCGCGGCGATGGCCGGTCCGTCGGCCGAGGGGCTGCGCATCCTGCTGCCCGAGCTGCCCGCGAGCGGCGAGCCCGCGGCGGCCGCTCCCCCGGTGCTCGAGGCGGTCACCGTGGCGCTCGAGACCGCGTCGCGGCTGCGTCCGATCGTGCTGGTCGTGGAGGACCTGCACTGGGTCGACCCCGCCACGATCGGGGTCCTGCGCTTCCTGGTGCGCGTCGCGAGCGCCGGGCGGATCCTCGTGGTGCTCACGTTCCGGAGCGACCAGCTGCGCCGCGGCGATCCGATGCGCGCCTGGCTCCCCGAGCTCGAGCGGAGCGACCGGGTGCAGCGGCGCGAGCTGGCGCGGCTCGACCGGCGCGGCGTCGAGGCCATGGTCGCCTCCCTCCGCGGCACGGCCGTCGCTCCGCGCGATCTCGCCCTCGTCGTCGAGCGGACGGAGGGGGTGCCGTTCTTCGTCGAGGAGTTCGCCCGCGCCGAGGCGGCGAACGTGCCCGAGTGCTACCCCGAGTCGCTCCGCGACGTCCTCCTCGCCCGGTACGACGGGCTCAGCGAGCCGACGCAGAGGATCCTGCGCACGCTCTCGGCCGGCGGCACGTGCGTCGAGCACGACCTGATCGCCGTGGTGGACGGCGACGCCGACGCCGTCGAGACGGCGGCGCGCGAGGCGATCGCGGGCGGCGTGCTCGTCGTCGACGGCAGCAGCTACAGCTTCCGGCACGCGCTCGTACGCGACGCGATCCACGACGAGCTGCTGCCCGGCGAGCGCGTGCGCGCGCACACCTGCTACGCCGAGGCGCTCGAGAGCAGGGGGCCGGCCGCCGCCTCCGAGATCTCGTACCACTGGATGGCGGCGCACGACTCCGAGCGCGCCTTCGCCGCCTCGCTCGACGCCATGGCGCACGCCCGAGCCTCCTTCGCCCACGCCCTGGCCGCGCGGATGGGCGAGCGCGCCCTCGAGCTGTGGGAGCAGGTGCCCGCCGGGTCGCACGGACGCGATCGCGCCGACCTCCTCGGCTCCACCGCCCACCACTTCCGCGATGCGGGCGAGAGCGAGCGCGCGGTCGCGCTGGTCGACGAGGCGCTCGCGATCCAGGGCCTGGGCGCCCCGTGCCGAGCGACCCTCCTGCGCGACAAGGCGTCCTACCTCGCCAACCTCGGTCAGGTCGGCTCCGTCGCCCTGCTGCGGGAGGCGCTCGCCCTGCTCGAGGGCGGGCAGCCGAGCGTGCTGCGTGCTCGGATCCTGGGCGAGCTCGCCGCCCGGCTGATGCTCGAGGCCGATCTCGTCGAGGCGGTCTCGGTCGCCGACGCGGCGTCCGCCGAGGCCGAGGCTGTCGGCTCGCAGGGGCGCAGGAGCGTCGCGGCGAACATCCGCGGCATGGCTCTCGTGGAGCTCGGCCGGATCGACGACGGGCTGGAGCAGCTCGAGCTGGCCGGCGCGCTCGCGGGCGAGGACGACTCCGCCCGCCTGCGGTACTGGCTCAACCTGTCCGACGCCCTCTCGCTCCTCGGCCGGTTCCGCGAGGCGGTGGCCGCGGGCGAGCAGGGTGCCGAGCACGCCCGGCGGCACGGGGTGGCGCGCACCCTCGGCGCGATGCTGATGGCCAACACGGCCGACGCCCTCGCCTCGACCGGCGAGTGGCGCCGCGCCGAGGAGCTGCTCGACCGCGCGCTCGAGCTCGACGCCCCGCTGGGCTTCGCGGCGCACCTCCAGCGCCGCAAGATCTGGATCGTGCTGTGGCGCGGTGATCCCGCTCAGGCGGCGGCCCTGCTCGCCCGGTGGCGGCAGCCGCTCAGCCGTCAGCTGCGCACCGAGCGGCTCTCGCTCGTCGGCCTGGCCAAGGTCGCCGGAGCGATCGCGCTCGAGAACGGCGACGTCGCGGCCGCGTGGGCCGAGGTCCGCGACGTCGCCGTTCTCGAGCGCGATCGCTCCGGCGA
>NZ_JAMRYM010000042.1:0-29924 GCF_023743255.1 Rathayibacter rubneri
CGCGCACCCCGCCTCCCCCGCCCCGGACCTCGTCCGCCCCCGCCGCCCGCTCGGCGCCCGGGTCGCCTACGCGGCCGCGCACGTCGTGCCGGTCGCCTGGGCCGAGAACACGCCCGGGAGCCCCGCCGCCGTCGACTGGGACGCGACGCTCGCGTTCCGGCACCACGTCTGGTCGTGGGGCCTCGGAGTCGCGGACGCCATGGACACCGCCCAGCGCAACATGGGCATGGACTGGGCCGCGACCACGGAGCTCATCCGCCGCAGCGGCGCCGAGGCCGCCTCGGTCGGCGGCGACGTCGTGGTCGGAGTGAACACCGACCAGCTCACCGACGACGTCGTGCCGCTGGAGCGCGTCATCGACGCCTATCTCGAGCAGCTCGAGGTCGCGGAGGACGCCGGAGTGGGCGTGGTCCTGATGGCCAGCCGCCACCTCGCGCGAGCGGCGCAGTCGGGCGAGGACTACGAGCGCGTCTACCGCGCCGTGCTCGAGCGGGCGTCGCGCCCGGTCGTCCTGCACTGGCTCGGCCCGGCCTTCGACTCCGTCCTCACCGGGTACTTCGGCTCCGAGGACGTCGCCGCGGCGTCGGACACCGTGATCCGCATCATCGAGGACAACCTCGCGAAGGTCCGCGGCATCAAGATGTCGCTGCTCGACGCGGACGCCGAGATCGCCGTGCGCGCGCGGCTCCCGTTCGGCGCGACTCTCTTCACGGGCGACGACTTCAACTACGTCGGCCTGATCGAGGGCGGGCAGGATGCAGACGGCGAGATCCGCCACTCCGACGCCCTCCTCGGCGCGTTCGCGGCCTTCGCCCCGAACGCCTCCGCGGCGATCCAGGCGCTCGACGCGGACGACGTCAAGGCCTACCGCCGGATCCTCGGGCCGACCGAGGCCCTCGCGCGCCAGGTCTTCGCCGCTCCGACGCAGTACTACAAGACGGGTGTCGCGTTCCTGTCGTGGCTGAACGGGCACCAGACCGCGTTCTCGATGGTCGGCGGGCTGCACTCCGCCCGCTCGCTGCCGCACCTGTCCGAGATCGTGCGGCTGGCCGACGAGGCCGGGGCGCTGGAGCGTCCGGAGCTCGCGGCCGCGCGCTGGACGGGCATGCTCGCCGTGAACGGCGTCGACGCGCTCCGGACGGTGCTCGCATGACCGCCCTCGAGCCGGTCGTCGCCGCCGGAGCGGGCACCGTGCATCCGCGGCTGTCCCTGAACCAGGCGACGATCAAGCTCGCCTCTCTGCGGGAGGCGCTCGACGTCACCGCTCACGCCGGCTACTCCTCGATCGGCCTGTGGCGCGAGCCCGTGGCCGAGGTGGGCATGGCGGAGGCCATGCGCCTGGTCGGCGAGAGCGGCCTGCGCGTGTCGAGCCTGTGCCGCGGCGGCTTCTTCACGGTCCCGGAGGGGCCGGAGCGGCGCGCGGCGCTGGACGAGAACCGCCGCGCGATCGACGAGGCCGCGGCCCTGGGCGCTCCGGCGCTCGTGCTCGTCGCGGGAGGACTGCCCGAGGGCTCGCGCGACCTCGTCGGCGCGCGCGCCCGGGTGTCGGAGGCGCTGGCCGAGCTCGCGGGCTACGCGCGGGGCACGGGAGTGCAGCTGGCGATCGAGCCGCTGCACCCGATGTACGCGTCCGACCGCGCCGTCGTCTCGACGCTGGGGCAGGCGCTGGATCTCGCCGCGCCCTTCGACCCCGCCGCCGTCGGCGTGGTCGTCGACACGTTCCACGTCTGGTGGGACCCCCAGGTGCTGCCGCAGATCGCCCGGGCGGGCGCCGAAGGGCGCATCGCCTCGTACCAGGTGTGCGACTGGGCCACTCCCCTGGCCGCCGACGTGCTGCTCTCGCGGCACTACGTGGGCGAGGGCGTCATCGACTTCCCGTTGCTGACGCAGGCGGTCGTCGAGGCCGGCTACACCGGCGACATCGAGGTCGAGATCTTCCATCGGGACGTCTGGGACACCCCGTACGCGGACGTCGCGTCGAAGGTCGCCGCCGGCTTCGCGGAGCACGTGGCACCGCACCTCTGAGGCGCGCGGCGCGCGCTGATCGGTCGAGCGCTGATCGGTCGAGCGCTGATCAGTCGAGCGCGGATCAGTCCTGAGCGAGAGCCAGGGTGACGACGAGCGCCGAGTGGACCGACGGCTCCGAGACGGCGAAGTAGCGCTCGGAGCCGTCGATCCAGGCCTCGGTCGCCCCTTCGCGCGTGCGGAAGCGCACCGACTCGTCCAGACCCGTTCCGCGGCCGTCGGCCTTGGTGACGGCCTGCGCACGCAGCCCCTCGAGCACCTGCTCGGCACTCTCCCGACCGGACGCGATCCGCTCCCGCACCACCCGCGTGCGGGCGGCGTCGATGCCCACGTCGCGACCGGTGGCCAGCGCCGCGACGACCGCGCCCTCGCAGTGCGCGATGCTGATGCGCATCCGCTCGAGTGCGGGGTGCTCGCCACCGAGGACCGGGCGACCGTGCGGCCCGCCGCAGCGCGTGCAGCGCGCCTCCACGACGACCTCGAGCGGATCGATGCCGAGGGTCTCCGCCGCGAGCTCGCGCACGAGGACCCGTCCGAGCAGGAAGCTGTCGCGCGCCTCGCGACGGCCGGTGGCCTCGAAGCGCAGTCGCTCGGCGAGGGTGAGGAGGCGGAGCATCCGGTGCCGCGAGGAGTCGAGCACCTCGGGCCGCGCCCAGCGCAGCTGGACGTCGTCGGTGGCGAGGAGGGGGAGTCCGGTCATGGACCGCACGCTACGGTCCGAAGGCGTCCTCGACGTGACGTCCGGGTGGCCGATGCGCGACTCCCTCGTGTTCACTGGAGGGGATGCAGACCTTCCTCCCCTTCCCCTCCTTCCGCGCGAGCGCCGAGGCCCTCGACGACCGCCGGCTCGGCAAGCAGCGCGTCGAGACGCTGCAGGTGATGAAGGCGCTGATCGTGCCGGGCTACGGCTGGCAGCACCACCCGGTGACCGCGATGTGGCGCGGCCACCGGCCCGCCCTGATGGCCTACCAGCGCGAGACGTGCGCGGTGTGGACGGCCCGCGGCTTCGCCGACACCTGCCTCGAGAAGACGATGGCCGTGCTCGAGACGATCCCCGAGGACGCCGAGGCGTACCTCCTCGGCGGGTACCCGCTGCCGCCGTGGCTGGGCCGGGAGGAGCTGCACCGGTCGCACCGGTCGAAGCTCATCGACAAGCACCCCGAGCACTACGCCCCGCTCTTCCCGGGGGTCCCGGACGATCTCGACTACGTCTGGCCGGTCGCGACGTCCTGACGCGTCACACCGCGCGGCGGCGGAGGAACGGGATCGCGAGGGGGTTCCGGAGGACGCGGCCGCGGTTCGCGGTCACGAGTCCGCAGATGATCACCACGAGGTGGACCACGCAGAGCACTCCGAAGAGCGTGATCGGGATGCCGATCGGGTAGAAGGACGTCGACGGGGCGTCGGCGGTCAGGGCGAAGAGCAGCACGAAGTGCCCGACCAGCGTCAGCACCGTGACGAGGATCACCGTGAGTCCCCAGTTCGCGGCCCGGCGGCCGTTCTCGGCGGCCACTCCGCCGCGCGCTCGGGAGGAGGAGTGCACGGCCGCCATCACGATGCCCGCGACCAGCATCGAGAGGAACGGGAGGCCGGTCAGGGCGAGGAATCCGAGCGCGTAGGGCATCGCGCCGGTGGGCGGAGCGGACTGAACGGGCTGGGCCTGCTGCTCGGGCTGCTCGGTCCGTCCCGGCTGCGGACGGTGGTCGGGGTGCGGACTCGACATACCAGCACCCTAGGAGACGCCCGCTGCCACGAGGAGCCCCGCTCCTCCCGCGGCTCATCCGGCCCGCAGGGCGAGCGCGGGCTCGATCCGCGCGGCGCGGAACGCCGGGCCCACCGCAGAGACCGCGCCCGCACCGACCCCGGAGGCGACGCCGACGAGCGCGCTGGTGGGGTCCAGGACCGGCGACCAGCCCTGCAGGCCGCTGAGCACCGCGGTGAGGAGCACGCCGAGCGCGAGACCCGAGACCCCGCCCGCGAGTCCGATCGCCGCGCCCTCGATCAGGAACAGCAGCCGGATGTCGCGCCGGGTCGCCCCGACCGCCCGTCGGAGCGCGATCTCGCGGGTGCGCGCCGACACGGTGAGGAACATCGACGTGGCACTGCTGAAGCAGACCAGGAGCAGGAGCACCGCCGAGATCACGAGCAGGTTCGCCGCGAGATCGCTGCTCACCCCGCGCGCGAGCAGTCTCAGGTCGGCGACGGTCTGCACCGCGATCCGCTCCGGCCGTCCGGGATCGACCGCGAGCGGGATCGACTCGGCGAGGGCCGCGGGTCGACCCGGCAGGGCGCGGGCGACCACCTGCCGCTCGGACCGGGGCGGGACGGCCAGATCGGTCAGCGAGACGAGGATCGACTCCGTCAGAGCGGGGTCGCGGGTCGAGGAGGCGAGGAAGCCCGCGACGACGACGGCCTGGCCTGCGATGCGGACAGTGTCGCCGGTGCGACCCACCGGGATGCCGAGGTCCTCGGCCGCCCCCGTTCCCAGGAGCGCGACCGGCGCCTCGTCGGCGAGATCGAGCCAGGCGGGCGCCGTCGCGGGCACGACGTCGACCAGCTCGGCGGCGAGGAAGGACTCGTCGACCGCCAGCACCGGCGCCTCGGTCACCACCTCGTCGGGGCCGAGGAAGCGTCCCGGTCGGCTCTCCGCTCCGGCCAGCGACACCTTCGGACCGGCGACCACCACTCCGTCGAGGGCGGCGATCGCCGTGGCGGCCCGCCGCAGCTCGTCGTCCGAGGCCGATGCGGGCATCTGGACGGTCACCTGATCGAGTGCCGCCGCGTCGAGTCGCTGCGTGACCTGCTGAGCGGCCGTGGCGCTCATCCCGACCGAGGACACCAGCCCCGCGATCGCGAGGACGAAGGCGGCGAGGACTCCCAGCGTGCGGGCGGGCGAGAGCAGCAGGGCCGACACGGCGTCGCCCAGCGCCCAGGCCGGTCCCCGGCCACCCGGTCGCCGGGCCGCCGATTCGGCGCCAGCGGACGGCGCGACCTCCGGAGCGGCCTCGACTGACGGCGCGACCTCCGGAGCGGCCTCGACTGACGGCGCGACCGGCTGGGCGATCGCCGAGGACGCGCCGCTGTCGGACGCGATCGCGCCGTCCTCGAGCCGGATCGCGCGTCCGGCCACCGCGGCGACCTCCGCCGAGTGGGTGATCAGCACGACGGTGACTCCGGAGAGGTGCAGCTCGACGAGCAGGTCCATCACGACGGCCGTGGTCGCGGAGTCGAGGTTGCCGGTCGGCTCGTCCGCGAGGACGACCGCGGGTCGGCCGATGACCGCGCGGGCCAGGGCGACGCGCTGGCGCTCCCCACCCGAGAGGGTGGCCGCCGACTGCTCCGCCAGCTTCAGCAGTCCGAACCGCTCGAGCACGTCGGCGACGTCCGCGATCTGCGCGTCGCGCCCCTCCCTCCGCATGCGCAGCGGCAGCGCGGCGTTGCGGGCGACGCTCTCGCGCGGCAGCACGAACGAGTCCTGGAAGACGAACCCGAACGTGCGCGAGCGCAGGGCGTCCCGCTCGTGCTCGGGCAGAGCCGACACGTCGAGACCCGCGATGCGGTACTCCCCCGAGTCGGCCGAGTCGAGCAGCCCGAGCACATTGAGGAGCGTCGACTTCCCCGCCCCCGAGCGGCCGACGACGGCGACGAACTCGCCCTCGTGGACGTCGAGGTCGATCCCCTCGAGCGCCGGCGCCCCGGCCGCTCCGGCGTAGCGCCGCGAGACTCCGCGGAGGGAGAGGAGCGGAGCGGTCACGGGCCCACCACCACGCGGTCGCCCTCGACGAGTCCGGACTCCTCGCCGATCCGCACCCATCCGGCACCCGAGCCGAGCACCTCGATGGGCACGTGCTCGCCGGGGTCGGAGCGGGAGCCGCCCGAGGAGACGACGAAGGGCGCCGTCGAGGCGTCGTGGACGGCGGCGAGCGGAACGGCGAGCACCGGCTCGCCCGCCTCGACCGTGGTGAGCATCACGGTCGACTTCTCGGCGAGGTCGGCCCAATCGGCGGGCAGGTCCACGAAGACGTCCCTGCCCGCGATGCTCTGCGCAGAGCCGTCGGAGGCGACGAACTCGCCCTGCCGCGCGACGACGCCGCTCTGATCGGAGCGGCCGTTCACGCGGAGAGTCACCGAGGCTCCGACGGCGAACTCCTCGGCATCGAGCACGGACGCCCGCGCGACGACCCGGCGCGGGCTCGTCTGCAGCGTCGCCAGCGGCGCGTCGGCGGAGGCTGTCGCCCCGACGGCGAGCACGCTCAGGACGCCGACCGAGTCGGAGGGCAGCTGCACGATCTGGGTCACGTCGATGTACGCCTGCGTTCTCGCGGCGGCATCCGGAGCCGGTGCAGCGGACGGGGGCGCGGTGGCAGCGGGAGCGGAGGCAGCGGGTACGGGAGCACTTGGCGCCGTGGTGGCCGTGGTCGTCGCGCCGGACGCCGACGGCGGCACGGCGACGGCGTCGACCGGGCGGGTCGGGAGGTCGTACCCGAGTCCGTCCCAGAGCTCCTCCGCCGCAGCCAGGGTGTTCGCGGTGAAGTCCTCGTCCACGTCGAAGTCGCCCGGGACGACCGCCTCGAGCGCCGTCTCGAACGCCTGCACGTCGCGTCCCTGATCACCCACGTGCAGATCGCGGTAGAGCGGCGCCCCGACGTGCAGCGCGATGCGGGGCTGATCAGCGACCGCGATCAGCAGCCGCCCGTTCGAGAGCGGGGATCCGGACGCCGTGCCGACCTCGGTGACGTAGGGCAGCACCCCGCCGCTCACCCCGCCGAACGCCACCTTCCGGGTGTCGCCCGCGTCGACGAGGCCCTGCAGCATCCGCGGAGGATCGATGGAGCGCCGCTCGACAGCGGCATCGACCTGCGGAGGCGCCTGCACCGCCGCTTCGTCGACCTCCGCGGTCGAGGGCATCGACGCTCCGATCACGACACCCGCCGACCCCACGAGGAGCACCACGACGACGAACACCGCGAGCGCCCGCGGACGGACCACCGCCGGGAGACGGACGCGGGGATGCGGCTCCCCGCTCATCGCCCGTGCTCCGCGAGGATCTTCTCAGCCTGAGCGATGATCTCCTGCTCCTTCTCGGCGACCTCGTCCATCGCCGCCCTGTTCTGATCGATCAGAGCCGCCTGGTACTGCGCCTCCAGCGAACTCAACGTCTCCACCAGACCGGTCTCCTCCTTGCACTGCACATCCAGCACCGCCGTGCGGATCGCCTCCTCAGGGTCCTCGGGGACCTCCGGACCCCACGGCGACTCCTCACCGCTGCGGAGCCGGAGGCCGTTCGCGACGAGGCAGTCGCTCCACTCGGACCGCGCGCGGTCCCAGTCCGGGTCGGCGGTCGCGAGGACGTACGCGTCGCTCGCCACCTGCTTCGCCGGCCCTGCGACGGCCATCGCCTCCGGGCCCGCGGTCCACCGGCCCGGCTCCGGGAGGAGGGCCGTGGTGTCGGTGCACTTCTCGAACGCGGGTTCCCATCCCGGATCCGCATCGGTCGCCATGTAGGCGGCGTTGGCCGCCTCCATCTCCGCTCCGTCGGACGGGTCCATCCCGTAGCCGAAGCGCGCCGCCCGGTCCGCGCTCCAGATGCCGTAGTTCGTGTCGGGAACGAGAGCGGACCCCGTCAAGTCGAACTCCGCCGGAGGGTAGCTCCGCCCGCCGGCCCGCATGCACTCGTCCCAGAGCAGTGCATTCGCCTGCAGGATCCTGCCGCGGGTCCGCGGGTCGATGAAGAAGGCATCGATCGGGAAGACCATCGTCTCGTCCTCCCTGTTCAGGACCGCATGGACATCGGCGTAGGCGCTGATGTCGACATTCGCGGGCATCCCGTTGATCCGAGGCCCCGGAGTCGGTGCGGTGCACGCGCTCACGCCGAGCACCGGGACGAGCAGCGCGATCAGGACCAGCGGGCGGAGCTGCGGCATCAGTCGACGCTCGAGATGAAGTCGTTCCAGTCCGGGTGCCACCAGACCCCCGTGCCCTCGGACTGGAGATTGGCGATCTTCTGGCCAGCGCGGACCTCCAGCCTCAGGCCTCCGCGGTCGATGTGCTCGTACCAGTTCTTGTACCCGGGGAAGCGGTTCTTGATGCTCGAGATCGAGTCATTGAAGATGAAGCCCCCGGGCGCGTGGTACTCGTTGTAGTTCGCGTTGCCGCGCCCGGAGAAGCTGCTCGAGTAGTCCTTGTCCGTCCACACGCAGCTCCAGCCCGTGGGGCACTGGCTCTCCGCCGCCGCAGCGACCGGAGCCGTCAGTGTCGCGACCGCGACCGCGGCGAGGGCGAGAGCGCTTGCGCGCCGAGTGAGTGACATGAGATCTCCTTCTGTTCGGCGAGGTTTCCTCGGAGAATAGAAGGCATACTCGTATGACGCAACGCGGCTCGCCTGTGGAGGAGCCTCGCGGAGCCCGAGCGCTCGACGACGCGCGGAGTCGGTGAGGCGAGCCCCCGCAGTGAGGCCGCGCTCTCTCGCCGCCTCAGGACCATCGCACGGAGCGTCACAAACCTGTGCGTCTTCTCAGACGATCATCACCTCGACGCGGAAGAAGGAGGCGCTCGCGCGGCCCCCTGCACTCGCACACCCGCCGCCGGGCCGCCCCGACGCCGCGTCCCAGCCTCCGTTCAGGCCCCGGACCGGGCCTTCGTCTTCCGGAGCTCTCGGGTTAGTCTGTCGAGGTTGACCTGTCGCAGAGCGCGTCAGGGCGGGGGCTGCCGCCCCCGCGAGACCGGGGGTACCCGAAGGAGACGTATTGGCGAGCGACAGAAGGACCACCGGTGGCGTGATCAAGGCGATCGTGGGCTTCCTGGGCATGAGCGTCGTGGCCGGCGTCCTCGTGACCGCCACGGTGACGCCCGCTGTGGCGATCGCCGGCGTCGCCGCGAACCAGTCCATCGGCGTCTTCGACGGACTGCCCGAGTACCTCGAGGTCGACAAGCTCTCCGAGAAGAGCAACATCTTCGCCACTCGCTCCGACGGCTCGACCCAGCTGCTCGCCTCCTTCTACGTCGAGAACCGCATCGAGGTGCCGCTCGATCAGATCTCGCAGTTCGCCAAGGACGCGGCCGTCTCGGGCGAGGACCCGCGCTTCTACGAGCACGGCGGGGTCGACCTCCCCGGCACGCTGCGCGCCGTCGCCCAGACCTACGTGCTCGGCAACGACGTCCAGGGCGGATCCTCGATCACGCAGCAGTACGTGAAGAACGTCCTCGTCGAGAAGGCCGTCCGCAACATCACGGACGAGGTCGAGCGCGCCGCCGCGATCGACGCAGCCACCAAGACCACTCCCGAGCGCAAGCTCCGCGAGATGAAGCTCGCGATCGGCATCGAGAAGGAGTACACGAAGGACCAGATCCTCCAGGGGTATCTGAACATCGCGTTCTTCGGCGGCACCACCTACGGCCTCGAGACGGCCGCGAACTACTACTTCAACACCTCCGCCGCGAACCTCACGATCGCCCAGGCCGCCAGCCTCATCGCGATCGTCAACAACCCGGCGAACCTGCGCATCGACCAGCCCGAGAACCCCGACAACGGCGCGGCGAACGGCTACATCCGCAACAAGGAGCGCCGCGACTACATCATCGGCAAGATGCTGGAGGAGGGGAAGATCACGCAGGCCGACCACGACGCCGCGATCGCCACTCCCGTCGAGCCCGTCATCACCGAGCCCAGCACCGGGTGCTCGACGGCCGGGAATGCGGGCTACTTCTGCGACTACGTCACCAACGTCCTGAAGAACAACGAGATCTTCGGCGCCGACGAGGACACCCGCTGGACGAACTTCCGCCGCGGCGGTCAGGACGTCTACACGACGCTCGACGTCGACCTGCAGGACGCCGCGGTGAACGCCGTGAACGCTCAGGTTCCGCAGACATGGAACTTCGACGTCGGAGCCGTGTCGGTCAGCGTCGAGGTCGGCACCGGCCGCGTGCTCGCCATGACCCAGAACAAGAAGTACTCGCAGGACCCCGACGTCCTGAACGCCGACGCGTCCTACAGCGCCATCAACTTCAGCACCGACAAGGCCTACGGCGGCTCGTCCGGCATCCAGCCCGGCTCGACCTACAAGCTGTTCACCCTCGTCGAATGGCTGAAGGAGGGGCACAGCATCAACGAACGGGTCGACGGCACCCGCAAGCCCACCTGGGGCACCTTCACCGACTCCTGCGAGCCCGGGGGGACGACGACCAGCAACGACACCAGCGCCCGGAACGACGAGGGCGGCGGCGGCCAGGTCGGCACGGCGGCGGACTTCACGAAGACGTCGCTGAACACGGGCTTCGTCGGCATGGCGCGCGAGCTCGACCTCTGCGCGATCCGCGACACGGCGGTCGACATGGGCGTGGTGCAGGGCAGCGACGGCGAGCTCGACCGCTACCCCGCGACGGTCCTCGGCACGAATTACGTCTCACCGCTCTCCATGGCCGGCGCCTACGCCACCATCGCGTCCGGTGGCATCACCTGCGACCCGATCGCGATCGACCGGATCACCGACGCGACCGGCGCCGAGCAGCCCGTGCCCGCCGCGAACTGCCGCCAGTCGCTCGACGGCAACGTCGCGGCCACCGCCGCGGTCGCCCTGCAGTCGACGTTCACGTCCGGCGGCACCGCCACCGCGTCCCGGACGCGCGACGGCGTCCCCCTGATCGGCAAGACGGGCACCACCGACGACGCCGTCGCCACCTGGATGACCGGCGCGAGCACCCGCGTCGCGACCGCCGTCGGCGTCTTCAACGTCAAGGGCGAGGCGAGCCTGCGCTCGGGCCGCTACGCCTTCGACTCCGGGTCCGCGGCCACTGCCCGGCACCGGATCTGGCCGGTCGTCATGGCGGCCGCGAACGCGAAGTACGGCGGAGAGGCGTTCCCCGAGGCGAACGGCTCGCTGCAGGTCGTTCCGAAGGTCGAGATCCCGGACGTGAAGGGCCTCACCGTCGCTGACGCGAAGGCCAAGCTCGCCGCGGCCGGCTTCCCGCTCATCGAGGGCGGCACGGAGGCCAGCGACGCCGCGGTCGGCACCGTCGTGCGCCAGGACCCGTCGGGCTCCGCGCAGGCGGGCACCGGCATCACCGTGTTCACGAGCACCGGCAATCAGAAGACCGTGCCGGATGTGACGGGGCAGGACCTGGAGGCGGCGAAGTCGGCGTTCGGGGCAGCGGGGTTCACGAAGATCACTCTCGCCTGCACCGAGGACGGCAACGCGCCGGACGCCGGTCAGGTGACGGGGCAGGATCCGGCGGGCGGCTCCTCCGTCGCTCCGGACGCGACCCTGAAGGTCTCGATCACGGCGAAGAAGTGCCCGTGAGCCGGCTCGGCTGACTCCGGCTCGTGAGACCACGTTCGGCTCGCGGAATCCACGGATTCCTGCGAGCCGAACGCGTCTCCGGAGTCGAACGCGTTCCCGTGAGCCGAACGCACCGCCGCGGCCGGCTCCGTCCCTACTGCCCGCGCCCCCGGATCGCACCGACGATCGCGACGACCGCGAAGTGCACGATGAGCGCCGCGATGCCGAAGCACGCCAGCGCCCCGCTCGCCTCGGCGTAGGGGCGCGCGGCGTCCGTCATCGATCCCGGCGTGACGACGTCGAGCGGGAAGAAGCCGACCGCCAGTCCGAAGCAGACCAGGGCGATCCAGAGGAGGGCGCGGATCGCGCGGCCGACCGGATCGTAGTAGCGCGGATTCGACATCGGGCCTCCGGTTCTCGTGCTCTCCCGTGTCTATCCGCCCCCGCTCCCCCGCGCAAGCGGTCGCGCGGGCGGCCGACGCCGGACACGACGACGCCCCGACTCCCGTGAAAGGGAGCCGGGGCGTCGGATCCGGGCGGGCTAGGCCGCCATCGGCATCCGCGACGCGGACGTGACGACGAGCTCGCCGCCGACAGCGTCCACGCGGATGGCACCGCCGTCCGTCACGTCTCCGCTCACGAACAGGTCCGCAATGCGGTCGTCGACCGAGCGCTGCACCAGGCGGCGGAGCGGACGGGCACCGTACTGCGGCTCGTAGCCGTGCTCGGCGAGCCAGTCGATCGCCGCCTCCGTGACCTCGAGCGTCACGTCGCGCGGCGCGAGGCGCCCACGGGTGGCGTCGAGCACGATGCCCACGATCTCGCGGAGCTGCGCCCGGCCGAGCTTGCGGAACAGCACGATCTCGTCGATGCGGTTCAGGAACTCGGGCCGCATCGCCTCGCGGAGCCGGCCCATGACGCGGTCGCGCAGGTCCTTCTCCGAGGCGAAGCCCTCGGCCGACGCGTCGCTCTGCGCGACGAAGCCGAGCGCGCCGGAGCGCGACGCCAGGAACTCCGACCCGAGGTTCGAGGTCATGATGATCACCGTGTTGCGGAAGTCGACCGTGCGGCCCTGGCCGTCGGTCAGGCGACCGTCGTCGAGGACCTGCAGGAGCAGGTTGAACACGTCGGGGTGCGCCTTCTCGATCTCGTCGAACAGCACGACGGAGTAGGGGTTCCGCCGCACGCGCTCGGTGAGCTGGCCGGCCTCGTCGTAGCCGACGTACCCGGGAGGGGCGCCGACCAGTCGCGAGACGGTGTGCCGCTCGCCGAACTCGCTCATGTCGAACCGGATCACGGACTGCTCGTCGGCGAAGAGCGATCCCGCCAGCGTGCGGGCCAGCTCGGTCTTGCCGACACCGGTCGGGCCGAGGAAGAGGAACGATCCGACGGGCCGCGAGGCGTCGCCGAGTCCGGTGCGGCTGCGGCGGACGGCACGGGCGACCGCGGTGACCGCGTCCTCCTGGCCGATGACGCGCCGGTGCAGCTCGTCCTCGAGGTGGGCGAGCCGCTCGCGCTCCCCCTCCGTCAGTCGCGACACCGGGATGCCCGTGGCGCGCGCCACGACCGCCGCGATCTCGGTCTCGCCGACCACGGCCTCCACCGGGGCGCGCCCGGTCGAGGTCGCCTCGTCGAGACGTGCCTGCACGGCGGAGATCTCGTCGCGCAGGCGCGAGGCCTCCTCGTAGTGCTCGGCCGAGACCGCCGCGTTCTTGTCGCCCTCGAGCACCGCGAGGCGCTCGAGCAGAGCGGAGGTGTCCACTCCCGCGCCCAGGCTGAGGCGCAGTCGCGCGCCCGCCTGGTCGATCAGGTCGATCGCCTTGTCGGGGAGCACGCGGTCGGGGAGGTAGCGGTCCGAGAGCTCGACGGCGGCGCGGAGGGCGTCGTCGGTGTAGCTCACGCGGTGGTGCTCCTCGTAGGCCTGCCGCAGTCCGTGCAGGATCGCGACGGCGTCCTCCACCGACGGCTCGCCCACGCGGACGGGCTGGAAGCGGCGCTCGAGCGCCGGGTCCTTCTCGATGGTGCGGTACTCCTTGAGCGTGGTCGCACCCACCAGGTGGAGCTCGCCGCGCGCGAGGCGGGGCTTGAGGATGTTGCCCGCGTCCATGCCGCCCTCGCCCGCACCACCGGCGCCAACGACGGTGTGGACCTCGTCGATGAACACGATCAGCTCGCCGGAGCGGGCCGCGATCTCGTCCATCGTCGTGGTGAGGCGCTCCTCGAAGTCGCCGCGGTAGCGGGTTCCGGCGAGCATGCCGGGGAGATCGAGCGAGACGACGCGCTTGTCGCGCAGCTGCTCCGGGACCTCGCCCGCGACGATCGCGCGGGCCAGGCCCTCGACGATCGCGGTCTTGCCCACGCCGGCCTCGCCGACGAGCACCGGGTTGTTCTTGGTGCGGCGGCTGAGGATCTCGATCGTCTGCTCGATCTCGTCGGCGCGGCCGATCACCGGGTCGAGCCGGCCGTCGCGGGCCAGCTGCGTGAGGTCGGTGCCGAACTTGTCGAGCATCGGGGTCTCGGAGGCGGGCGCTGCGGCCTCCTGCTGCTGCTCCGGACCGGTGGTGACGGTCTCGCGCAGTCCCTGGGTGAGCGCCTCGGCGGTCACTCCGGCGCGCGCCAGGACCTGCCCGGCGGGCGCGTCCTGACCGAGCACGAGCGCGAAGAAGAGGTGCTCGGGATCGATGTAGGTCGATCCGCTCGAGCGGGCGACCTGGTAGCTGTGGAACAGCGCGCGCTGCGCACTGGGCGTGATGGTGGCGGCGCTCTGCGAGGCGTGGGCCTCGCCGGCCTGCGGCAGGCGGGCCTCCGTCGCCGTCGCGATCGCGCCGGGGTCGACGCCGATGCGGCGCACGGCCTGAGCCACGGCCTCGTCGTCGATGAGCACGCGCAGCACGTGCAGGGCGTCGAGCTCGGTCTGTCCGCGCTCGAGGGCGAAGCGTCCTGCGGCCTGCAGGATGCTCTGGGTACGGGCAGTGAGGAATCGGCTGAGGTCGATGGACCGCGCCGCGCGGGCGCGCTCACCGTCGAGGTAACGGGCGAGGAAGTCGTCGAACGAGTTCGCTCCGGCCTCGTTGAAGTTGTCGGGCACCAGTCCTCCTGAAGAGTTGAGTCACTTGCACTCAAGTTCAACGCGGAGGGCCGGATCCTATTCCCGGGTCTTCGCTGAGTCGTACCCTCGGCGCGTGGAGATCGAGTTCGACGCCGTCGTCGTCTTCTGGCGGGGGCCGGCGCCCTGGCACTTCGTGCGGGTTCCCCAGGAGCACGTCCCGGCGGTCGCGGAGACGGCGGCGCACGTGTCGTACGGCTGGGGCATGATCCCCGCGACGGTCGTGCTCGGCGAGAGCACCTGGAGCACGTCGCTCTGGCCGAAGGACGGCGGCTACCTGGTGCCGCTCAAGACCTCGGTGCGCCGGGCGGAGGGCGTCGAGGTCGACTCCGCCGTCACGGTGCGCCTGCGGATCTGACGGCTCCGGACGTGCGAGAGGGCACGGCCGGAGCCGTGCCCTCTCTGTGCGCCGACGCGCATTTCCTCCGGGGTGGGAGATCAGGGGACCGTGTAGCCGGCGGCGCGGAACATCTCGTACCACTCGGCCCGGGTCAGGGGGATGTCGGAGCCGAGCGCCGCGTCGTGCACGCGCTGCTCGTTCGTCGTGCCGAGCACGACCTGCATGTTCGCCGGGTGGCGCGTGATCCACGCGGTGGCGATCGCGATCGCGGGCACGTCGTACTGCCCGGCGAGGCGGTCGATCACGGCGTTGAGCTCCGTGTAGGCGGGGTTGTCGAGGAAGACACCGGTGAAGAAGCCCGCCTGGAACGGCGACCACGCCTGCACGGTGATGTCGTGGAGGCGGCAGTAGTCGACGATGCCGCCGTCGCGCATGATCGACTGGTCCAGCGCGGCCATGTTCGAGGCGACTCCCTGCGCGATCAGCGGCGCGTGCGTGACCGACAGCTGCAGCTGGTTCGCCACGATCGGCTGATTCAGCGACTTCTTCAGCAGCTCGATCTGGTACGGCGTGTGGTTCGAGACGCCGAAGTGCGTCACCTTGCCGGCGGCGTGCAGCTCGTCGAAGGCGCGGGCGACCTCGTCGGGCTCGACCAGCGCGTCCGGGCGGTGCAGGAGCAGCACGTCGATGCGATCGGTCTGCAGGGCCTTCAGCGACCCCTCGACCGACTCGACGATGTGCTCGTACGAGAAGTCGAAGTACGGGCCGTCGCCGACGATGCCGCACTTGGTCTGCAGCACGATCTCGTCGCGCTGCGACGGGGTGAGCTGCATCGCGTCGGCGAAGCGCTCCTCGCAGTGGTGCACGGCGTTGCCGTAGACATCGGCGTGGTCGAAGAAGTCGATGCCGGAGTCGCGCGCGGTGCGCACGAGGTCGCGGATCGCGTCGTCGGTCATCTCGGGGATGCGCATCAGTCCGAGGACGACGTTGGGGGATTCAATGCCGGAGGCGCCGAGGGGGACGTGCTTCAAGGGGGACTCCTTCGTCGGGTACTCCCCCACGGTAGGGGGGCCGGCTGAGTGGCGTCCAACAGCGGGTGCTGGTGCGATTCATGCGCCGGAGTGGTCAATCCGGAGTCTCAACCACCCCGCGATTCCCGGTGCCGCACCCCAGAGCCAGCAGAAGTAAGGCTGGCAGCCTCTTATTTCGAATGCGCGGCGGTTCCAGCGGTCTCAGCCTTAGTCTTGAGCGTCTTGCCCAGGAGGATGCCCGGTGAGAGGGTGCCGTCATGACGATCCAGGTGCGCCCGGCGTCCGTCTTCGACGACGTCGCGACGATGAACGGGCCGAAGCGAGCGGATGCGAGCGTCTGCAGGTGTCTGAGCTACCGGTTGCTCTCCTCCACCGAGAACAACTCCTTGCGGGGTCCTGCCCGAGGAGAGCGGATGCGCGAACTGGTCGCGCAGGATCCGCCGCCGGGCGTGCTCGCCTACGACGGCGACGAGGTGGCCGGCTGGGCGGCCGTGCACCGCCGCGCCGACACGAGCTACGCGAGGAACCGGAGGATCCCGCACGTCGACGACCTCGACGTGTGGACCGTCTGGTGCATCCGGGTCCGCCCCGGCTTCCGCCGCTGCGGCATCTCGCACGCCCTGCTCGCCGGCGCCGTCGACTTCGCGCGGTCGCACGGTGCCCCGGCGATCGAGGGCTACCCGGTCGACAACCGCGGCGCGAGAGTCGAGCAGACGATGGCCTACGTCGGCACCCGCGCCCTCTTCGAGAGCGCCGGCTTCTCCTGGGCGGCCGACACGACCTCCGTGCTGAACGGCTTCCCACGGGTGCTGATGCGCCTGCCGCTCTGACATACCACGGCGATGTGATGCGGTCGTGATCCTCGACCGCCTCCCCCTCGGCGCCGTCCTGCGGCGTGCCCGCGAGGACGTCGCGATGTCGCAGACGGCCCTCGCGGCGGCCACCGGCCTGCGCCAGCCGAACATCGCCGCGATCGAAGCCGGAGCGCGCCGTCCGAGCCCGGAACTGCTCGAGCGACTCCTCCGGGCCGTCCGGCTCCGCCCGTCGATCGTTCTCGAGTACCTCGCCGCCGACGTCCGACAGCTCGCCGCGGAACACGGACTGAGCGAGGTCCGAGTGTTCGGATCCGCTACCCGGGGCTCGGACGACGAGCGGAGCGACATCGATCTGCTCGTCGACGCGGATCCCTCCGTCGACTTCCTCCGCCTGGCCGCGTTCCGCGGTCGTGCCGAGGAGCTCCTCGGATTCCCGGTGGACGTCGTGATCGACAGCCCGGACGACGACATCCTGGCGGCGATCCGCCGCGAGGCGGTGCCGCTGTGAGCGGGGCGGACGACGGAGGCACGACACCCGGCCGCTTCACCGCCCGCCCCCGCCGTCCCGCTGACGACACCGACAAGCGCTCCCGACTGATCCTCGAGGCGGATCGGCTCCTCTCCCGCCTCGATCGTGCCGCCCGGGACGGCGAGGACGAGTTCGTCCGCCCCGTGTCCGACAGCAGGGACGTCGGCGCGCTCGCCCTGATCACCCTCGCCGAGTTCGTGCATCGCGACCTGCCGGCGGCCGTCGTCGCACAGCTGCCCGGCGACGCGGTCGAAGGGCTGCGAGCGACGCGGAACATCGCCGCGCACCACTACTCCGCACTCGACAACGCGCGGTTGTGGGCGACAGTGACCGTGCACGCCCCGGCGCTGCTCCGCACGATCCGGGCTGCGCTCCTCGACGGCTGACCACCTCGCCCGCCGCTCGAACGAGGAACGGCCCCTCACCCGTGTCGGGGAGGGGCCGTTCGCCGCGGAGGACCGGACGTGGTGTCGACGCCTAGAAGTCCCAGTCCTCGTCCTCGGTGTTCACGGCCTTGCCGATCACGTAGGAGGAGCCGGAGCCCGAGAAGAAGTCGTGGTTCTCGTCCGCGTTGGGCGAGAGGGCCGACAGGATCGCGGGGTTCACATCGGTGACCTGCTTGGGGAACATCGGCTCGTAGCCGAGGTTCATCAGGGCCTTGTTGGCGTTGTAGTGCAGGAACTTCTTGACGTCCTCGGTCAGGCCGAGCTGGTCGTAGAGGTCCTGCGTGTACTGCGCCTCGTTGTCGTAGAGCTCGTAGAGCAGCGAGAACGTGTAGTCCTTGATCTCGTCGCGCTTGGCCTGGTCGACGCGCTCGAGGCCCTTCTGGAACTTGTAGCCGATGTAGTAGCCGTGCACGGCCTCGTCGCGGATGATGAGGCGCACCAGGTCGGCCGTGTTGGTGAGCTTGGCCCGCGAGGACCAGTACATCGGCAGGTAGAAGCCCGAGTAGAAGAGGAACGACTCGAGCAGCGTCGAGGCGACCTTGCGCTTCAGCGGGTCGTCGCCGCGGTAGTAGTCCATGACGATCTCGGCCTTCTTCTGAAGGTTCGGGTTCTCCACGGACCAGCGGAACGCCTCGTCGATGTCCTGCGTGTTGGACAGCGTCGAGAAGACCGACGAGTAGCTCTTCGCGTGCACCGACTCCATGAACGCGATGTTCGTGTAGACGGCCTCCTCGTGCGGGGTGATCGCATCGGGGATCAGCGACACCGCGCCGACCGTGCCCTGGATGGTGTCGAGCAGGGTCAGGCCCGTGAACACGCGCATCGTGAGCTGCTGCTCCTCGTGGGTCAGCGTGTTCCACGACTGGATGTCGTTGGACAGCGGGACCTTCTCGGGCAGCCAGAAGTTGCTCGTGAGGCGGTTCCAGACCTCCACGTCCTTGTCGTCCTGGATGCGGTTCCAGTTGATGGCGTTGACGTGGCTGACCAGCTTGAGCTTCTCAGGGGGAGTCATGATCTCTTCTTCGTGCGGATAGGTCGTGCGGTGTCGTTCGGGTGGGAGCTGCGGCGGACGCTACAGCATGCAGCTGACGCAGCCGTCGACCTCCGTGCCCTCCAGCGCGAGCTGGCGGAGACGGATGTAGTAGATGGTCTTGATGCCCTTGCGCCAGGCGTAGATCTGCGCGCGGTTGATGTCGCGGGTGGTCGCGGTGTCCTTGAAGAACAGCGTCAGCGAGAGGCCCTGGTCGACGTGCTGCGTCGCCGCGGCGTAGGTGTCGATGATCTTCTCGTAGCCGATCTCGTACGCGTCCTGGTAGTACTCCAGGTTGTCGTTCGTCATGAACGGCGCCGGGTAGTAGACGCGGCCGAGCTTGCCCTCCTTGCGGATCTCGATCTTCGACGCGATCGGGTGGATCGAGGACGTCGAGTTGTTGATGTACGAGATCGAGCCGGTGGGCGGCACCGCCTGCAGGTTCTGGTTGTAGATGCCGTGCTCCATGACCGAGGCCTTGAGCGAGCGCCAGTCGTCCTGGGTGGGGACGGCGATGCCTGCGTCGGCGAAGAGGCGGGCCACTCGCTCGGTGGCGGGAGCCCACTCCTTCTCGGTGTAGGTGTCGAAGAACTCGCCCGAGGCGTACTTCGAGTCGGCGAAGCCCTCGAAGGTGGTGCCGCGCTCGATGGAGATGTTGTTCGAGGCGCGCAGGGCGTGGAACAGCACCGAGTAGAAGTAGATGTTGGTGAAGTCGATGCCCTCCTCGGATCCGTAGTGGATGCGCTCGCGGGCGAGGTAGCCGTGCAGGTTCATCTGGCCCAGGCCGATGGCGTGCGACTTGTCGTTGCCGTCCTCGATCGAGCGGACCGAGGTGATGTGCGACTGGTCGGACACCGAGGTGAGGCCGCGGATGGCGGTCTCGATGGTGCGGCCGAAGTCGGGCGAGTCCATGGTCAGCGCGATGTTCATCGAGCCGAGGTTGCAGGAGATGTCCTTGCCGATGGTGGCGTAGGAGAGGTCCTCGTTGTAGGTCGTCGGGGTGTTGACCTGGAGGATCTCGGAGCACAGGTTCGACATGTTGATGCGGCCCTTGATCGGGTTCGCCTTGTTCACCGTGTCCTCGAACACGATGTAGGGGTAGCCCGACTCGAACTGGATCTCGGCGATGGTCTGGAAGAACTCGCGCGCCGAGATCTTGGTCTTCTTGATGCGCGGGTCGTCGACCATCTCGCGGTACTTCTCGGAGATCGAGATGTCGCCGAAGGGCAGGCCGTAGACGCGCTCGACGTCGTAGGGCGAGAAGAGGTACATGTCCTCGTTGTTCTTCGCGAGCTCGAACGTGATGTCGGGCACGACGACGCCGAGGGACAGCGTCTTGATGCGGATCTTCTCGTCGGCGTTCTCGCGCTTGGTGTCGAGGAAGCGCAGGATGTCGGGGTGGTGCGCCGACAGGTACACGGCTCCCGCACCCTGGCGGGCGCCGAGCTGGTTGGCGTAGCTGAAGCTGTCCTCGAGGAGCTTCATCACGGGGATGATGCCCGACGACTGGTTCTCGATCTGCTTGATCGGCGCGCCGGCCTCGCGGATGTTGGAGAGCGAGAGCGCCACTCCGCCGCCGCGCTTGGAGAGCTGCAGCGCGGAGTTGATGCCGCGGGCGATCGACTCCATGTTGTCCTCGATGCGCAGGAGGAAGCACGAGACGAGCTCGCCGCGCTGGGCCTTGCCCGTGTTGAGGAACGTGGGGGTCGCGGGCTGGAAGCGGCCGGCGACGATCTCCTCGACGAGGGCGACGGCGAGCTTCTCGTCGCCCTGGGCGAGCCCGAGGGCGGTCATCACGACGCGGTCCTCGAAGCGCTCGAGGTAGCGCTTGCCGTCGAACGTCTTGAGCGTGTACGACGTGTAGTACTTGAAGGCGCCGAGGAACGTCGCGAAGCGGAACTTCTTGGAGTACGCGAGGTCGTTCAGCTGCTGGATGAACTCGAACGAGTACTGATCGAGCACGGCCTGCTCGTAGTACTCCTTCTCGACCAGGTAGTCGAGGCGCTCCTTGAGGGAGTGGAAGAACACGGTGTTCTGGTTGACGTGCTGCAGGAAGTACTCGCGAGCGGCCTCGCGGTCCTTGTCGAACTGGATCTCTCCGTTCGGGCCGTACAGGTTCAGCATCGCGTTGAGCGAGTGGTAGTCCATCTGCGCGGCGTCCCGGGGGGCGTCGATCACTGCTGCGTCCAAAACGTGTCCAATCCTTCGTCGACGGCGCGGACGTCGTCTGGGGTTCCGAATACTTCGAAGCGGTAGAGGTGCGGCACGGCGCACTTCCTCGCGATGATGTCGCCGGCGAGGCAGTAGGCCTCGCCGAAGTTGGTGTTGCCGGCGCCGATGACGCCGCGGAGCAGGGAGCGGTTGCGGGGCTGGTTGAGGAACCGGATGACCTGCTTGGGCACCGCTCCCCCGTCGATCCCGCCGCCGTAGGTCGGCAGGACGAGCACGTAGGGCTCGTCGACGTGGAGCGTCTCGGCCTTGGCCCCGTCGCGGTGCGAGTGCAGCGGGATGCGCTGCGCCGGGCGGCCGAGCTTCTCGATGAAGCGGTGCGTGTTGCCCGAGCTGCTCGAGAAGTAGACGAGCTCACTCATCGTGTGCTCCTCCTCCGGGTGCCCTGCGGGGCGTCGTGGCGGTCGTTCCGGTGAGGACCCGAGCCTCGCGACTCGGATCCTCCGCCGGTCCGGGGCAGAACCTGCCCACCCGGACCGGCGGAGCGTGGGGGCTCTTCCACTCGCACCTGCTCTGAGGCGCCTGAGTGGTGAGCTGCAAGGCGGAGGAGGAAGCCGTAGCGGCGCTACGGCGCCCGACGACAACGCCGCGAATCGCCGCGCGTGCGCCTCAGAGCGTCGCGATCTTGTCGGGGCGGAAGCCGCTCCAGTGGTCGTCGTCGGTGATGACGACGGGGGCCTGCAGGTAGCCCAGCGCCTTGACGGCCTCGAGGGCCTTCTCGTCGACGGAGAGGTCGAACACCTCGTAGTCGATGCCCTTGCTGTCGAGGGCTCGGTAGGTCGCCGTGCACTGAACGCAGGAGGGCTTGGTGTAGACCGTCACGGCCATGCGTGTCGTCCTTTCCGGGAGGGTGTCCTGGGCCGGCTCCGGTGCTCCTCGTCGGCGTGCCGATCGGGGAGGGAGACGGTCGTGAATGGTAGGTCTGGGGTGGTGCGGGGCGCCGGCGGGGCACTCGCTCCGACCTGCTCAGCAATACTACATATAGGGGGGCGCCCGGCGGGAGCCCACTAGGGCTAGTAGTTACATTCGTGTAGTTATCCACCGGTTCTTCCCCCGTTCATCCACAGGCCGAGGCCCGCGGATCCGCGGAAGGACGCGGATCGCCCGGAGTTATCCACCGCTGTGGAGGGGCTTCCGGCGTTCCCTGTGTACAACGCTCGTCGGCGTGTCGCTGTTCCCGACATCTGGGCCCGGAGGCAGGCGCCGACCACCACATCTAGGGGTCGTCGCGCGTCCGGGATCATGCTCGAACGCTAGGCCGCACCACCGACACCGGAGGCGGGACCGTGCGCGGTCAGACCCGGCGCGCCAGGTCCCGCGCCACCGAGCGCAGGTGGGGCAGCGGGTCCGCGATCGCGGCGGCGGACGACCCGGCCGCCTCGGTCAGCGACGCCGCCGCGGCGAACGCCCCGGCGGGCGCCTGGATCGCTCCGGCGACCAGCATCGCCCGCGCCCCGGCCCGCTCCGCGAGCCCGAGGAGGTACGACGGCACCTTGCCCGCCATCGACTGGGCGTCGAAGCGCCCCTCCCCCGTGAGCACGACGTCGGCGCCCTCGACGAGGGCGGGCAGCCCGAGGGCCTCGCCGACCGCGGCCGAGCCGGGCGCGAGGCGGGCGCCCCACGCGACCAGCCCGAATCCGGTGCCGCCGGCCGCCCCCGTGCCCGCCTCCTCCGGATCGGCGTCGAGGTGCGCGGCCAGGTGCCGGAGCCCGTCGTCCAGGCGCACGACGTCGTCACGGCTCGCGCCCTTCTGCGGACCGAAGACGTGCGCCGCGCCGGAGTCGCCGAGCAGCGGATTGGTGACGTCGCTCAGGATCAGCGCGCCGCCGGCCGGCACCCGCCGCAGGCTGTGCAGGTCGACCGCCGCGAGGTCGTGCAGCGCCCCGCCTCCGTCGCCGATGTCGTGGCCCGAGACGGTGAGGAACCGCGCGCCCAGCTCGCGCAGCGCTCCGACGCCGCCGTCGGTCGACGAGCTGCCGCCGATCGCGAGCAGCAGCGAGTGCGCCCCGGCGTCGAGGGCGGCCGCGATCGCCTGGCCGAAGCCGCGGGTGTGCGCGGTGAGAGGACGCAGCGGGTCGAGCAGCGTGATGCCGCTGGCCGACGCGAGCTCGACGACCGCCGCACCATCGGGCAGCAGGAGCCATGAGGTCTCGACCGGCCGGTCGTCGGGCCCCGTCGCGGTGATCGTGTGCCGCGCCGCCCGGGGAACCGCGACCTCGAACGCGTCGATCGTCCCCTCCCCTCCGTCGGCCATCGGAGCGAGCACGATCGCGTCGCCGGGACGCTCCTGGCGCCAGCCGTCGGCGAGCGCGTCGGCGACCTCGACCGCGCTCGCGGACCCCTTGAAGGAGTCGGGGGCGATCACGACACGGAGGGCTGCGCTGCTCATGCGCCCCATTCTGGCAGCCGCGCTCGACCCGCCGACTCGGCGGGAACCGGGCTCCGACCGCCTCGCTGAGCCCGGTTCACGGCGGATCAGCAGCGGCCTGTGGAGAACGTGCTCGCCGGAGCGGGACATCGGGCACGATGACGCGATGCCACGACCCGCACCCCTTCCTCTCGGACTGCGCGGACGCGCCTTCTCGGTGGAGGAGGCACGCGCCGCCGGAGTGACGGAGGACCGCCTCCGCGCGTCCGATCTGGTGATCCCCTTCCGCGGAGTGCGGGCGCCCGCCGGGGCGGCGACGAGCGTCCTCGAGCGCGCTGCGGCGTACGCGACGATCATGCGGCGCTCGGTGTTCTGCGGACTGACCGCGGCTCGGCTCTGGCCCCTCGATCTTCCGAGCGAGCCTCCGGACGAACCGCTGCACGTCGCGGTCCGGCACCCGGCACGCGCCCCGCGAGGGCGCGGACTCCTCGGCAGCTCTCTCTCGGACACCGACCTGACCGGCGTCCGGCGGGGCGGACTTCTCCTGGCCGACGGTGCGAGCGTCTTCTGCCAGCTCGGCGACGCGCTCCGGCTGGAGGATCTGGTCGCGGTCGGGGACGCGCTCGTCCTCTCGCCCGTGCAGCCCCGATCGGACGATCCCCGCCCGTGGGTCCCGCTGCACGAGTTGCAGCGGCGCGTCGCGCGCCTCGAGGGCCGCGGGTCGCGCGGCGTGCGTCGCGCGCTCGCCCTCGTCCGGGAGGGGGCGGAGTCGCGGCGCGAGACCCGGCTCCGCCTCGTCCTCGTGACGGCAGGACTCCCGGAGCCTGAGCTGCAGGTCGAGCTGTTCGACGCGCTCGGGAAGATCGGACGGGTCGATCTCCTCTACCGGAAGTGGCGCGTCGTCGTGGAGTACGAGGGCGACCACCACCGCACGGATCGCGCGCAATGGGATCGCGACCTGATCCGCTACGAGAGGCTCGCGGCCGCCGGCTGGACAGTCGTGCGCGTCGCCTCGGCCTCCTTCGACGCGGATCCGGCCGACTGCGCCCACCGCGTCCGCCGCGCGCTCATCGCGGGCGGGTGGCGTCTCTCGTCGTGATCGCTGCGCGGCTCGCGAGCGGCGAGTGGACGAGAATCGGGCGCTGCACCTCACGCAGAGCCCGCCACGCGACCACTCGCGATCAGCGGGAGACGCGAATGGACGCGAGACGGGCGCTCGGCCCGCGCAGAGCCCGCTCCGCAACCACTCGCGAAGAGCAAGAGACACGCGAAGAGCAAGGGACACGAGTAGACGCGAAACGGGCGCCCCACCCCACGCAGACCCCGGCACGCGACGACTCGCCATCACCGAGAGACACGAGTGGACGCGGAACGGGCGCTCGAGCCCGACCAGAGCCCGCTCCGCGGCCAGTCGCGGAGTGCGGGCGCGCAGACCGGGGCGGCGGGCGCTCAGAGAGGCGTCGCGAGGCGGTAGCCGCGCTTGATGACGGTGGCGACGAGGCGCGGCTCCGGGAGCGCCTGGCGCAGACGGCTGATCGCGACGTCGACCGCGTGGTCGTCGAGCGCCTCGGGGGCGGAGGCGGCGAGCACTCCGCGCGCGACCGTCGCGCCCTCGGCGGCGACCAGGGTGCGGAAGAGCGCCAGCGCCACCGGAGTCAGCGCCACCCGCTCCCCCGCGAGGACGGCGTGGCGGCCGCGGAGCTCGAGGGGCCCGTACTCGGTGGCGATGCGGGGCGCGCTCTGCTCGAGGTGCTCGCAGAGCAGGCGGATGAGGGCGCCCATCCGGAACCGGTCGGGGACGATCGGCAGGATCTGCGCCTCGACGAGCGGTGCCGCAGTGACGGGGCCGACCGCCGCCGCGACGACCGTCTCGCGGAACGCGGCCTGCAGGGCGTCGAGGCGGCCCGCGGCCTCGGCGACGGTGAACAGGGCCTCGACGGCGGGCGCGCTCGTGAAGGTGACGGCGTCGATCCCGCCGCAGCAGATCGCCTCGATCAGGCGCAGGACGCGCGCGGAGTCCTCGTGCACGCTCCAGCGGTAGGGGGCGGCGGTGAGGACCGTCGCGCCCGCGTCGGTCAAGCGCTCGAGCTGATGCGGGTCGGTGAAGCCGTGCAGCTGCACCGCGATCGTGCGGCCGTCCACTCCGGAGCGCAGGGCGAGGTCGACGAGGGAGGTGGTGGTCTCGCGCTCGCTCATGCCGTGGTCGTCGAGCCCGGCGGCGCGGACGGCTCCGCGTGCCTTCGGACCGCGGACGAGGATCCGGGCGGCCGAGAGGGCGTCGACGAGCTCGTCGCCCAGCCCGGCGGCGTCGGCCGCCTCGAGCCAGCGGCGCATGCCGTAGGAGGTGGTGGCGAGCAGCACGTCGGGGCGCACGGCGACGATCGCGCGGGTCTCGTCCTCGAGGACGCCCTCGGTGTCGATGCCGCGCATCCGGATGGTGGGTGCGTGGGTGACGTCGGCGCCGCGGCGCTCGAAGGCGGCGATGAGGTCCTCGGAGCGGCGGTCCGAGGTCACGCCGATGCGGAAGCCGACGAGCTGGTCGGGTCGGAATCCGGGCGAGGAGGCGTCGGAGTCGCTCGCGTCGGTGCCGCTCATCGGGGAGTGCCGGTCATCGGGGCCTCGGGGTCTCACGTGGTCAGCGCATCGACCGCGCGGGCGATGCTCTCGGGATCCTGAGAATCATCGCACGCGGCCTGACGCACGACCTCGCCGATGACGATGACCGCGGGCGAGCGAGGAGCGAGGTCGGCGAGCAGCCCCACGACCCCGCCGACGGAGGTGATCGTGGTGCGCTGCGCGTGCGACCAGCCGCGCTCGACGATCGCGAGCGGCATCTCCGCGCCCATCCCGGCGCGCTGCAGTCCGGCGACCAGGTGCGGGAGGGTGTTCACGCCCATCAGGACGACGAGCGTGCCGCCGAGCCCCGCCAGGTGCCCGAGCTCCTCCTCGCTGAACGGCGCGTGACCCGAGACCACGGTGAACGCCCGGCTGACCTCGCGGTGCGTGACCGGGATGCCCGCGGCCGCCGGCACCGAGATCGCGCTCGTCACTCCGGGCACGACCGTGACGGGGACTCCGGCGACCCGGCAGGCGCGCACCTCCTCGGCGCCGCGGCCGAAGACGAAGGGGTCGCCGCCCTTCAACCGCACGACGTCGAGTCCGTCGAGCGCGCGGGCGACCATGAGCCGCTCGATCTCGTGCTGCGGCACCGCGTGGTGGCCGGGGGTCTTGCCGACGTCGATCAGCTCGGCCCCCGGCGCCCACTCGGCGAGCCCGTCGTGCGGGCCGAGGCGGTCGTAGAGCACGACGTCGGCCTCGCGGAGCGCCCGGTGCGCGGCGAGCGTCATCAGCTCGGAGTCGCCCGGTCCCCCGCCGACGATGCTCACGTGCCCGAGGGGCCGGTGGGGCGCGGCGGCCTCGTCGACCGTCCAGATCCCGTGCCGCCCGGCCTCGGCGGACGCGGCGGCGCGCAGCTCGGCGGATCCCTCGACCCACACCAGCAGCGCGGGGCATCCCGAGGCCAGCATCGACGCCGACGCCAGGCGCACCGGCAGCGAGTCGTCGGCCTCGCGCCGCTCGACGAGCGCTCGGGCGGCGCGGTAGCGCGCGAGCACGCGGCGGGTGCCGGAGGCGGTGCCCACGACGAGCACGCGGCGGCCGGTCAGATCGAGTGAGAGCTGCATCAGGACTCCTTCACGGTGGCAGCGGGAGCGGACAGCGACGCCGGCGGCCCCACCACGCTCACCGGTCCGACGGGGATCGTCGTCCCCGCGACCAGAACCGGCCCGTCCGAGCGCTCATCGCTGCCCGCCGGGCGGATCTGGCCGCGCTCGCGCACGGTCGCGACCCGCGGATCAGCGGTGTCGGGCGCGTTGACGAAGGAGCGGAAGCGGCGCAGCCGATCGGGGTCGGCGAGGGTCGCCGCCCACTCGTCGACGTACGTGTCGACGTGGGTCGCCATGGCGGCCTCCAGCTCGGCGGCGATGCCGAGCGAGTCCTCGCAGACCACCTCGCGCACGTGGTCGAGACCGCCGGGGAGGTCCTCCTGCCAGCGCGCCGTCCGCTGGAGGCGCTCCGCGGTGCGGACGTAGTACATGACGTAGCGGTCGATGTACTGGACGAGGGTCGTGTCGTCGAGGTCCTGCGCGAGCAGCTGCGCGTGGGCGGGCTGGTAACCGCCGTTGCCGCCGACGTAGAGATTCCAGCCGGTGTCGGTCGCGATCACGCCGATGTCCTTGCCGCGCGCCTCCGCGCACTCGCGCGCGCATCCGCTCACGCCGAGCTTGAACTTGTGCGGCGAGCGCAGGCCCCGGTAGCGCTCCTCGAGGAACACCGCCATGCCGACCGCGTCCTGGACGCCGTAGCGGCACCACGTCGATCCGACGCACGACTTCACCGTGCGCAGCGACTTGCCGTACGCCTGGCCCGACTCGAAGCCGGCGTCCACCAGCAGGGTCCAGATCTCGGGGAGCTGCTCGAGGCGGGCGCCGAACATGTCGATCCGCTGGCCGCCGGTGATCTTCGTGTAGAGCCCGTACTGCTCGGCGACCTCGGCGATGACCTTGAGCTTCGCGGGGGTGATCTCGCCGCCCGGGATGCGCGGGACGACGGAGTAGGTGCCGTCCTTCTGCATGTTCGCGAGCGCCCGGTCGTTGGTGTCCTGCAGCGGCGCCTGGCCCGCATCGAGGATGTACGCGTTGGTCTGCGTGGCGAGGACGGAGGCGATGACCGGCTTGCAGACGTCGCAGCCGAGCCCCGATCCGAAGCGCTCCATGACCTGCTCCGCCGAGTGCAGGCCCAGTATCCGCACCGACTCGAACAGCTCGCTCCGGCTGAGCGAGACGTGCTCGCAGAGGGCGCGCGACACCTCGACGCCGGCCCGGGTGAGCTCGGTGTCCAGCAGCTTCTTCACCAGCGGCACGCAGGAGCCGCACTGGGTGCCGGCGCGCGTGCACGCCTTCAGCGGACCGAGCTCGGTGCAGCCCTCGCCGATGGCATGGCGCACCTCGCCCACCGAGACGTTGTTGCAGGAGCAGAGCTGCACGTCGTCGGGCAGGTCGCCGCTCGGAGCCTCGGCGCCGGCCGCGGCGAGGTACGCGCTGGGCTCCGCGGGCAGCTCGCGGCCGAGCAGGGGGCGGAGGGAGGAGTAGGGCCCCGCATCGCCGACGAACATGCCGCCGAGCAGGGTCTTGGCATCGTCCGAGACGACGATCTTCTGGTACAGCCCGCGGGCCGGGTCGGCGTAGACGACCTCGAGGGCGCCCTCGCCGGCCCCCAGCGCATCGCCGAAGCTGGCCACCTCGACGCCCGAGAGCTTGAGCTTGGTGGCGTCGTCCACCCCGGGGAAGGTCGCGTCGCCGCCGAGCAGGCGGTCGGCGACGACCTCGGCCATCGCGTTCGCCGGGGCGACGAGTCCGACCGTGCGGCCCTGGATCGCGGCGACCTCGCCGATGGCCCAGACGTGCTCGCGGCTCGTGCGGCACGCGTCGTCGACCACCACTCCTCCGCGCGGAGCGACGTCGATGCCGACCCCGCGGGCCAGCTCGTCGCGGGCGGTGATGCCGATCGAGAAGACGACGAGGTCGGCGCTGATGCTCGAGCCGTCGGTCAGGGTGACGCCGAGCACCGTGCCGGAGGGGGACGTCAGGATCTCGGTCGGACGGTTGCCGAGGTGCAGAGCGATGCCCTGGGCCGAGATGATGCGGCCCAGCGCCTGGCCCGCGCCCTCGTCGAGCTGGGCGCTCATCAGCCAGCGGCCGGAGTGGATGAGCGCGGTGCGCGCGCCGAGCCGGTGCGCGCCGCCGGCGGCCTCGAGGCCGAGCAGCCCTCCTCCGACCACGACCACGTTCGCCGGCCGGCCCCTGCGCTTCTGGAAGGCGGCGAGGTCGGCGACGAGCGAGTCGACGTCCTCGAGGGTGCGGTAGACGCGGCCGTGCTCGGCGCCGGCGATGGGCGGCACGGTCGCGGAGGAGCCGGTGGCCAGCACGATCTCGTCGCCCTCGAACCAGCGGCCGTCGGCCAGCTCGACGCGGGGGTGCTCGGGGTCGATCGCGACCACGCGGGAGGAGGTGATCAGCCGGGCCGACTCCCACAGGGCGCCGTCGCCGAGGGTCAGGTCGACGAGCCCCTCGAGGCGCTTCGAGAGGGCGACGCGGTCGTAGGGGTGGTGCACCTCCTCGCCGAAGACGGTGATGTCGAGGGCGTCGGAGCCGGAGCCGGAGCCGGCCCGCGCCACGAGCGCGTCGACCAGGCGGTGCGCGGCGGGGCCGGCGCCGACGACGAGCACGCGTCGAGGGGCTCGGGCGGCGGGGTTCGCTCCTGCGGTTGTCATGGCCTCCACCGTAGGCACGCGCCGTTTCCCCACCGTTGCCCGGACGTAACGCTCTGTGACGGGCGTCTCACGGTGCGGCCCGGCCGTCGTGAGAGCTTCGTTACGCCCGGGACACCGCGGACGTCATCGGACGAAACGCACGATCCCTACCGTGTCCTTCACCGCCTCCGACCGGATGCGCGTCCTCCACCGCCTCCGACCGGATGCGCGTCCTCCACCGCCTCCGACCGGATGCGGCCCCTCGACAGAGAAGGCGGGACCATGACACTCCTCGACAGCCCGTCCGCTCCGGCGGCGACGACCACCTGGGTCCCCGTCTGCAACCGGCTCGAGCTCGAGCCGGTTGCAGACGGGGACCCAGGTGGTCGTCGCCGCCGGAGCGGACGGGCTGTCGAG
>NZ_JAMRYM010000043.1:0-29813 GCF_023743255.1 Rathayibacter rubneri
GTGGTGCTCGGCTCGACCAACCTCGACCAGTTCGCGACCGGGCTCGTCGGCAGCCGCTCCCCGTATGGGGCGGTGCGGCACGCGGTCGACGAGTCGCGCATCTCCGGAGGCTCGTCGTCGGGGTCCGCGGTCGCCGTCGCCCTCGGCGCCGCGGACTTCGCGCTCGGGACCGACACGGCGGGCTCCGGGCGCGTGCCGGCCGCGTTCCACGGACTCGTGGGGCTGAAGCCGACGAAGGGCTGGGTCAGCGCGGCGGGCGTGGTGCCCGCGTGCCGCAGCCTCGACGTGGTGACGGTGATGGCCGCGGACCCCGCGGTGGCGCGCCGGGCGCTGGAGGTGATGGCGGGACCGGATGCGCGGGATCCGCTCAGCCGGGCGGGTGCCGCTCCGCTCCTCGAGAGCGCGCCCCGGATCGGCGTGCCGCTGCCCGGGCAGCTCGGCGAGCTCGCCCCCGGCTGGGCGGAGGCCTTCGACGCCGAGGTCGCGCGCTGGGCCGCGACGGGAGCCGAGGTCGTCGAGCTCGACATCGAGGTGTTCCTCGAGACCGCGCGCATGCTCTACGACGGCGCGTTCGTGGCCGAGCGCTACGCGGCCGTCGGCGCCTTCGTCGACGCGCACCCCCACGAGGTCGACCCGACCGTGGGTCGCATCATCGGCGCGGCGCGGGACCTTCCGGCCTGGAAGCTGTTCCAGGACCAGGAGCGCCTGGACCGCGCCCGCGTCGTCTCCGACGCGGTCTTCGAGCGGATCGACGCCCTGCTGCTGCCCACGACCGTCGAGCACCCGACGCTGGCGGCCGTGGCCGCGGATCCGATCGGCGTGAACTCGCGCCTGGGCCGCTTCACCAACTTCGCGAACCTGCTCGACCTGGCCGCCGTGGCCTACCCCGCCGGAGTCGTCGACGCCCTGCCGTTCGGCGTGCAGCTGATCGGCCCCGCCTTCACCGACTACCGGCTCGCCGACCTCGTCTGGAACCGCTCATGACCGTCCTCCTCGCCGTCGCCGGCGCCCACCTGACCGGCCAGCCGCTGAACGCGCAGCTCACGGACCGCGGAGCCGAGCTCGTCTCGACCACCACGACGAGCGCCGACTACCGCCTGGTCGCCCTCGCGACGACCCCGCCGAAGCCCGGAGTGGTGCGCGTCGCCGGCGGCTCGGCGCTCGAGGTGGAGGTGTGGCGGCTGGACGACGCCGCGTTCGGCTCGTTCGTCGCCGCGCTGCCGCAGCCGATGGCGATCGGGAAGGTGACGCTGGCAGACGGCTCGCTGGTGAGCGGGTTCCTGGTCGAGCCGATCGCCGTCGAGGGCGCCGAGGACATCACGCGCTTCGGCGGCTGGCGCGCGTACCTCGCGTCGCGCTGAGGGCGGGCCACGCTGGTCGAATAGCCCAGCGGGGGCCCCTCTCTCCGCTGGTCGAGTAGCCCCGCAGGGGCGTATCGAGACCCGCCACCGCCGGAGTCGCGGCCAGAGGAAGCGCACGCCCGGCGGAGGCGGATCTCGATACGGCCGCTGCGCGACCTACTCGATCAGCAGGGGTGGCGCCGGCGGGATCTCGATACGGCCGCTGCGCGGCCTACTCGATCAGCAGGGGCGGGACGCGCACCCATCCGTCTTCAATACTCGCTGCGCGGGGCTCTGCGGAGCCGTTCGCGACGGATCAGCGCCACTGCGCGGCAGGCGTCCCCCTCTCTCCGCTGGTCGAGTAGCCCCGCAGGGGCGTATCGAGACCCACCACCGCCGGACGCGCGGCAGCGAGAAGCGCACGCCCGGCGCGGGATCTCGATACGGCCGCTGCGCGACCTACTCGATCAGCGGGGGTGCGCGCAGGCCGATCTCGAGACGGCCGCTGCGCGGCCTACTCGATCAGCAGGAGTGCGCACGCGCCTGTCCACCATGAACGGTCCCCGCGCTCACGACGAGGCGCGGCGGTCCAGGTCCTTCACCACGCGGCCCGACTGCAGCACCATGCGCACCGCGTCCGGATCGGCGAGCGCCGAGACGTCCTCCAGCGGATCCACGGTCGTCACGACGAGGTCCGCGAGCTTCCCCGCCTCCACCGAGCCGAGGTGCGCGTCGAGCCCGAGCAGGCGCGCGCCACCCAGGGTGCCGGCGGTGATCGCGTCGAGCGGCGAGAGGCCGACGGCGACCAGCTGCTGCAGCTCGGCGAGGTTGGTGCCGTGCGGATGCACGCCCGCGTCGGTGCCGAGGGCGACCGGCACGCCCGCTGCGATTGCACGCCGCACCGAGTCGAGGCCCTGCTCGCGCAGGAGCGCGCGCTGGCGGAGACGCTCGGCCGTGGTCGTCACGGGGTCGAACTCGCGCACCAGGATGCTGAGCGTGGGCACCAGCACCGTGCCGTGCTCGAGCATCAGCGCGATCGTCTCGTCGCTGAGGTCGTAGCCGTGCTCGATGCTCGCTGCCCCGCCGAGGACCGCGGCCCGCGCCGCCCCGTCGCTCAGGGCGTGCGCGGTGATCGGGCGCCCGCCGCGCTCGTCGAGGAGGCGCGCGATCAGGCGCACCTGCTCCTCGGTGATCCCCACGTCGCGGGCGTCGTCGTTCGGCGAGCCGAGTCCTCCGGAGGTCGCGACCTTGATCACGTCCGCGCCGGTGCGCACGAGCGTGCGGATCATCCGGATCACGTCCTCGTCGGTGTCGACGACCCCGATCGGCGGCATGCCCGGTCGCACGGCCCAGGCCGGCAGGCTGCCGTTGCGGTGCTGCGGATCGGCGTGGCCGCCGGTCGGCGACAGCATCGACAGGGCGAGGTGCAGGCGCGGGCCCCCGACCGCGCCGCGCGCGACGGCCTCCCGATAGCCCGGCGAGAGACCGTCGAGGTCGCGCGCGGTGGTCACTCCCGCGTCGAGGGTGCGGCGGAGCAGGCCCGCGATCTCGAGCACGTCCTCCTCGGGGAACCGCTCGCGCTGGACGGCCGGCGGCACCGGCACCATCGCGAGGTGCACATGGGCGTCCACGAAGCCCGGCAGGAGGAACGCGCCCTCGAGATCGAGCACGGGAGCACCGCTCGGGGCCCGGCGCGGACCGGCGTAGACGATCACCCCGTCGCGGAGCTCGACCTCGGAGTCGACGAGCGGCGCGGCGCCCGTCCCGTCGAGCAGCGTCGCGCCGACGAGGCGGAGGACGCCGTCGGCGCGGGGGGTCAGCGGCAGGCGAGCAGTCATGGCGGTGGTTCCTTCTGCGGAGTGCGGTCGGTGCGCGGGCGGGCGCACGGGTGCGGGCGGCGGACGGGTGCGGGCGGCGGACGGGCGGACGGCGGTCCTCCGTCAGCCCGTCAGGCTGAATCCGGGCGAGCCCGGGTCGGCGTCGAGCAGCCGCCTGGTGTACCAGTGCTGCGGGTCGGAGTAGACGGCCTCGACCGTTCCGGCCTCGACCACCTCCCCGCGGTAGAGCACGACGATCTCGTCGCTCACCCGCTGGACGACGGCGAGGTTGTGCGAGATGAACATCATCGTGAGGCCGAGCGACTCCTTGATGCCGGCGAGCAGATCGAGGATCTGGCCCTGCACCGAGACGTCGAGCGCCGAGGTGATCTCGTCGGCGATCACGAAGGCGGGGTCGATGATCAGTCCGCGCGCCACGGCGACGCGTTGGCGCTGGCCGCCCGAGAACTCGTGCGGATAGCGGTGGCGCATGTCGGCGGTGAGGCCGACGCGCTCGAGCCACGAGACGATGAGCTCCTCGTGGCGCGCGACCCGCGGGCGGACCGGGTCGATCGCCTCGGCCAGCGTCTGCGCGATGGTGCGCCGCGGCGAGAGCGACGAGTAGGGATCCTGCGGGATCATCTGCGTGCGCCGGCGCGAGGCGTGCAGGGCCGAGCGGCTCGCCCCGACGACGTCGAGGCCGTCGATGCTCGCGCTGCCGGACTCCGCCTTGACCGAGCCGACGAGGACCTTCGCGAGCGTCGACTTGCCCGAGCCGGACTCGCCGACGACGCCGACCGTGCGGCCGCGCTCGAGCACCAGGTCGATCCCGTGCAGCACGCGGGTCGCGCCGAACGAGACGTCCAGGCCGTGGATCTCGACCATCGCGCTCACGGGCGCATCTCCTCGGACGTCGGGACGGCCGCCGCGGCCGGAGCGGCCGGCGCCTCGACGACGTGCACGACCGGGGTCGCCGCGAGCAGCTGGCGGGTGTACGGATGCGTCACGGTGTCCTCCGAGAGGTGGGCGATGTCGTCGATGCGCTCGACGACCCGGCCGTCCTTCATCACGAGCACGCGGTCGCACAGCGCCCGGACGACGCCGAGGTCGTGCGAGATGAACAGCACCGCGGTGCCCGACTCGTCGTTGAGCCTCTTGAGGACGGTCAGGACCTCCCGCTGCACGGTCACGTCGAGCGCGGTGGTGGGTTCGTCGGCGATGAGCAGATCGGGGTGCGCGCTCATCGCCGAGGCGATCATGGCGCGCTGCTTCATCCCTCCGGAGAGCTGGTGCGGGTACTGCCGCAGCCGCCCCTCGGGGTCGGACAGCAGCACGGAGCGGAACCCGCGCAGCAGCAGATCGAGGGCCGCGCGGCGGGTGCGCCGCAGGCGGATGCGGAGGACGTCGGTGAGCTGGGTGCCGAGCACCAGGGCCGGGTTCAGCGCGGTCCCGGGGTCCTGGTAGATCAGTCCGATCTTCGCGGCCAGCACCCGGTCGGGCACGGGGCCCAGCAGGTCGGTGCCGCCCAGCTCCAGGCGGCGCGCGGAGGCCTCGAGGCCCTCGCCGAGGAGCTTGGCGACGACCGACGCCGTCAGCGACTTGCCCGACCCCGATTCGCCGACGATGCCGAGGACCTCGCCCCGGCGGATCGTGAAGGAGAGGTCGGAGACCAGCTCCCGGCCGGTGGCCCCGTGCCTCACGGTGATGCCGTCGGCCACGAGCACCGCGTCGTGCTCGACGGCGAGGGTGCTCTCGCCCTCGCCGCGCACCATGCGGGCGCGGGTGGTGTTCGAGCGCGGGTTGGCGGCCGCGGCGAGGCCGTCGCCGACGAGCAGCGCGGCGAAGGAGGCGAGGGTCAGCGCGATCGCCGGGCCGAGGATCACGACCGGGTTCACCGAGATGCGGCTGAGCCCGTCGTTGAGCAGAGTGCCCCAGTCGAAGGCCGGCGTCTGGGCCCCGAGCCCGATGAACGAGAGGCCGGAGATCTCGACCAGCGCTCCCGAGAAGGCGCCGGCGACGAGGATAAGCGTCGGCTCGGACATGTTCGGCAGCACGTGGCGCACCGCGATCAGGTGCGCGGGCACGCCCATCAGCCGCGCCGTCGTCACGTACTCGCTCGACGCGATCTTCGCCGCGAGGTTGGCGGTGAGCCGCGCGAATCCGGCGACGTTCGCGACCGCGATCGCGACCACCACCTGCACCACTCCCTGCCCGAGGATCGCGGCGACGATGATCGCGACGAGCATGGTCGGGTAGCTCACGGCGAGCTCGATGGCCCGCAGCCCGAGCTCGCGGATGCGGCGCGGCGCGAGCCACACGCCGATCCCGAGGGCGATGCCCGCGAGGGCCGACAGCACGGTCGCGGCGAGCGCCATCAGCACCGTCGAGCGCGTCGCGACCAGCGTGCGGGCGAGCATGTCGCGGCCGAGGGTGTCGGTGCCGAGCGGATGATCGGCGGAGGACCCCTGGCTGGGCGAGCCGCCGAGGCCGGTGGCCTGGGCCTGCAGGGCGATCGGCGCGATGATCGCGGTGAGGGCGATGACGCCGAGGATCGAGAGGCCCACGACGAGGCCCGCGTTCCAGCGGAACGCGCGGGGCCGATCGGTCAGGGCGCGGACGGCGGGGAGGGACTCAGCCACGCTGCTCTCCGAGGGTGCGCGGGTCGATGAGACCCAGGACGATGTCGATCACGAGGGTGATGACGAGCGAGATCAGCCCGATGACGAAGACCGCCGCCCGGATCACCGGGTAGTCCTTGTCGATCGCGATCGCCTGCACGATCACGCCGCCCAGTCCCGGCCAGGCGAAGACCGCCTCGGTGATCAGGGCGGAGCCCAGCAGGGCCGTGAGGATGATGCCCGAGAGCGTCAGGGCCGTCGTGAGCAGGTTGGGCAGCATGTGCTTCGCGTAGAGCGTGAGCGCCGGCAGACGCCAGCCGCGGGCGGTGCGCATGTAGTCCTGCTCGAGGATCACGGCCGTCTCGCGGCGCACGATCCTCGCGACCGAGCAGGTCCCTCCGATGGTCAGCGAGGCGATCGGGAGGATCGCGGCCGTGCCGAACCCGTAGGCCGGCGAGTAGGCGGGCGGGAGCACCTTCAGCAGCACCGCGAAGACCACGACGAAGCCCGTCGCGAGGACGTAGGTGGGGATCGAGGAGACGAGGCCGGTCACCGTGCTGAAGAGCACGTCGAGCCAGCGGCGCCGGTCGCCGCGGGTGGCGACTCCGACCGCCGTGCCGAGCGCGAGACCCAGGATCAGCAGGAGCAGGACCGCGGCCAGCGTGATCGACAGCGTGTACGGCATGGCGGTCATGACCAGGTCCATCGCGGGGATGCGGTACCGGTAGGAGTCGCCGAAGTCGCCCTGCACCACCTGCACGAGGTAGGTCCACAGCTGCACGAGCACCGGCTGGTCGAGGCCGAGCTGCGTGCGCACGAGCTCCACCTGCGCGAGCGAGGCCGACTCCCCGGCGATCGCGATCGCCGGATCGCCCGGGATCAGCTGGACGATCAGGAAGGTCACCAGCACGAGGAGTGCGAGGTTGACCAGCAGACCGAGCCCGCGGCGCAGGAGGAACCGGCGCCACGCTCCGGTCAGGCTCGCGGCGCGGACGACGTCGCCCGGGCCGGGCACGGGTGCCGCGGCGGTCGTGGTGCTCATCGCTGTGTCTCCTCGTCGTGCGGGGCGGACGGTGGGTCGGGGGGACGGAGGGACGCCCCGGCACTCGGCCGGGGCGTCCCGAGTCGGATCAGGCCGTGATGCGCATGGCCGACGGGTCCCAGTAGCCCGAGAACACGTACGTGGCGAAGCCGGAGCGGGCGACGTAGCGGTGCGTGTCCGTGATCAGCGGGGTCATGTCGACGCGCTCGAGGATCGTCTCCTGGGCCGCGAGCAGGTTCTCGCACTGCGTGTCGGGGTCGGACGCGGCCATGGCCGCGTCGTAGAGCGCCACGCCCTCGGGATTGACGCTCGAGGACACGTTCGTGCCGCCCTCGGCGTAGGTCGGGCCGAGGTAGCGGGCGATCGAGGTGTGGATCAGACCGGGGCCGGCGTTCTCGGCCGCGACCGCGACGTCCCAGGTGCCGGGCTCGGTGCGCATCTGCTTCGTCCAGTCGGCGGGGTCGGGGGCCGAGACCGTGACCGTCGCTCCGGCGGCGCGCAGCGACTCCGCGAGGAAGTCGGCGGCCGGGTCCCAGTTCGACATGATCAGCAGGCGGATGGTCTGCCCGGTCAGCGCGGACGACGCCGCGGCGGGGTCGTACTCCTGCACCAGCGACTCGTCGTCGAGGGCGCAGCGGTAGGACGCCGCGTTGACCGTGTACTGCGGCACTCCGAGACCGTCGAGGCCGGCGGCGTTGAAGCCCTCGGTGTCGATGGCCTGGGCGACGGCCTCGCGCAGCTCCTGGTTCCCCTCGAAGACCGATCCGGAGCCGGCCGCCTCGTTGAAGACGAGGTTGTAGGCCGAGCTGGCGAAGGTCACCGTGGTGTACGCGTCGTCGTTCTCGAAGCGCAGCGCGTTGGAGTCGTAGAAGCGGGCGAGGTCGACACCGCCGGACTCGAGCAGGTTCGCGCTCGTGTTCGAGTCGGACTGCACGGTGAGGTTGATGGTCGTCGCGGGGACGCCCTCGACCTCCTCCCAGGCGGGCCAGGCGTCGTAGTCGTCGCGGAGCGTGTAGCTCGCGCTGACTCCGGCCGAGAGGTCGGAGAGCGTGTACGGACCGGACCAGGCTCCGTCGACCGTGCCCGCGGCGAGGCCCTCGGGGTCGGCGAGGCCGGCGGGGCAGATGATGCCGGTGCCCGGGCGGGTCATGCCGCCCAGGAGCTGCGAGTAGGGCTCGCTGAGCGCGACGGTGAGCGTCCCGGCGGCGTCGTCCGCGGTGAAGGTCGCGTCTCCGGACCCGAACGCCTGGTTCTTCCAGGTCTGGGCTCCCGCGTCCTCGAGGCCCGTGAGGTACTCGAAGGAGTCGGCCACGATGGTCGGCGTGATGGGGGTGCCGTCGGCGCAGGTGGCGTCGTCGCGCAGGGTGAAGACGTAGTCGGAGGCCGAGAGCGACTCCCACTCGGTGGCGAGACCGCCGATGTAGCCCTCGGTCTCGCCCTGGCGGAGCAGGGTGTCGAAGCCGAGTCGCGCGACGGTGACGTCGGCGTCGGCCGAGGCCTTCGCGGGGTCGAAGGTGGCGGGTGCGTACCAGAGCTCCGCGTTGATCGTGTCGGGCGCGGGAGCGTCGGCGTCGGGCTCGGCGCTCGAGGTCCCGCAGGCGCTGAGCGCGAGACTCGCGATCGCCGCCAGCGCGACACCGCCGAGCATGCTCTTCCTGACCATGGTGCTGTCCTCCAGGGGATTCGGGTGGTGCGTCGGGGCGGATCAGGGGCTGCGGGCGGGGCCCGGCGGCCGGGGGTCGAGGCAGGACGAGTAGCGCGTCTCGCCTGAACTTGGATCCAATGTAGCCGCGACCGCATCCAATTGTGTTTCGTCTGGATTACATCTGCCGTGCAGACGAGTACGCGAGCTCGCCGCCGACCTCCGTCCGCAGCACCCGCGCGGCACCGAACTCGTCCGGCGTGCACGAGAGCGGATCGACGTCCAGCTCGACCAGGTCGGCGAGGAGGCCGGGCCGGAGCAGGCCTCTGCTCCCCTCGGCGAACGAGGCGTGCGCAGCCCCGCGCGTGCAGGCCTCCACGGCCTCGACCACCGAGAGCGCCTGGGCGCCGCCCATGGGCCCCTCGAGGCCGCGCATCCGCCTGCCCGCCGCCATCGCGACGAGCGCCCGCGGATCGAACGGGAAGTACGGGGCGTCGGAGCCCATCGCGATCACCGCGCCCGAGTCGCGCCAGGCCCGCATCGGATTGACCTCCTCGACCCGCTCGCCCAGTCGCCGGGCGAGGCCGGCGGCGTTGCTCCAGGCGATGGAGGGCTGCAGGGACGCGACGACACCGAGTCGGGCGGCTCGTCCGAGGCTCGCCGCGGAGGGCTCGAGGTACGCGTGGATGAGCTGGCAGCGCAGCGGCTCGAGCACCTCGGCGGGCGCGGCGGCCTCGAGCGCGTCGAGCACCTCGGCGACCGCCCGGCTGCCCACGGCGTGCACGCCCAACCCCCAGCCCGCGGCGACGCAGGCCGCGGCGAGGCGCGCGAACTCCCCGGTCGGCAGGCGCTGGACGCCGTGGTCGCCGCCGGGCCAGGGCTCCTCGAGCAGCGCCTGCCCCTTCATGCCCTCGCCGTCGTAGTAGACCTTGATCGGTCCGAGGCGCAGCCGGTCGTCGCCGTCGCCCGTGACTCCGTCGATCCCCGCGAGCACCGCGAGCGCCTCGTCGACCCCGGGCACGGCGTCCGACCCGAGCTGCGGCCAGGGCATCGCCACCACCCGCAGGCTCAGCTCGCCCCGGCGGTGCGCCTCGCGGTAGGCGGCCAGCTCGTCGAGCGTGACGGCGGGATCGATCACTCCGGTGATCCCCATCGCGTGCAGGAGCGGCTGCACGCGCAGCAGCGCCGCGCGCCGATCGGCGGCACTGCGCCGACCCCCGCCGATCGGCGCAGTGCCGCCGAGCCAGTCGGGAGCGTCGGGATCGGCGTCCGCGTCGGCCAGCATCGCCGCCGAGAACGCGGCCGCGTCGGCCCCCTCCTCGAGGAGCTGCAGCGCCTTCAGCCCGGCTCGCTGGGCGTGGGAGTGCGCGTCGATGAAGCCCGGGAGGAGCACGCCCTCGAGCACCTCCTCGCGCGCGCCGGCCGGAGCGGCCGCCCGGACCTCGTCGACGGAGCCGACCGCTGCGATCCGCTCGCCGACGACCAGGAGCGCCTCGGCGACCGGGCGCTCCGGATCCATCGTGCGGATGCGGCCGATCAGGATCCGCGCCTCAGCCACGGCCGTCGAGCCAGTCGTGCACGTCGGCGGCCGTCACCAGCGCATCGCGCTGCAGGTACTCGATCGCCTCGAGAGCGGCGCCGTGCGCCCGCTCGCTCGAGCCCGCCACGCAGTCGGTGAGCACCCGCACCGCGTAGTCGTGCTGGTGCGCATCGGCCGCCGTGTAGTGGATGCAGACATCGGTGAGGCCGCCGACCAGCAGCAGCGTGCCGGCGCGGTAGGCCTTGAGCACGATCTCGAGCTCCGTGCCGAAGAAGGCGGAGTAGCGGCGCTTGCGGATCACGAACTCCTCGGGCCGCGGCTCGAGCCACGAGGCCAGCTCCGTCGCGGGGTCGCCCTCGAGGCAGTGCGGCCCCTCGGCCCCGTCGAGCTCTCGACCGATGTCGACCAGATCGCGCTTGTGCACCTCCTGGATGAAGACCACCGGCACGCCGCTGCTGCGGCAGTGGGCGATCAGGTCGCGCACACGCGGCACCCGCTCCTGCCTCCCGCTCATCACGGGGATGCCGGGCGTCGGCGCCGTCGAGGCGGCACCGCCTTGGATGTCGACGACGACGAGGACGGGGGTGCCGGAGACGGCGAGCATGCGGGTGGATCCTTCCGGTGGTGCGCGGAGTCGGGTGAGGTGCCCCCGCGACTCCGGCGGAACGGGGTGGTGACCGCCCTCGTTCCGCCCGGCCATTCTGGGATCCGGAGCGTTCCGGCGCGGGTCGGCACTGTTTCACCGAGGTAAAACCTCGGACTGCTCGGAATGTGGAGGAGCCTCCTCGAGGCGCTCCGGCTCAGACGGGTCGCGCAGCCCGCCGGCGACGGAACGGCAGCAGCTCGGCGACCGGCACCGGCGCGAAGGCGTCGTCGACGGCCACCCAGACCCGCGCCCCGGCTGCGTGGTCGCCGAGCAGCTCGGCGCACACGCCGCACGGCTCGATCAGGTGCCTGGTCCCTCCGGGCCGCTGCAGCACGCCCACGATCGAGACGACCGGCGACCCGGCGACGACCGCGGCGCTCAGGGCCGCCGACTCGGCGCAGACGGAGGCGCGCCCCGCGCCGGCCTCGACGTGCAGGCCTGTGACCACGCGGCCGTCCGCGAGGCGCAGGGCGGCCGCCACCTCGTGGATCCGCTCAGCGTAGAGCCTGTCGAGCAGCCCCGACGCGATGGCCAGCAGCTCGCGGTCGCCCTCGCCCATCGCCTCGGGCGGCCCGTCGAGGACCGGCCGGTCGGCGCTCACGACCAGCCCAGGATCCGCGCCATGTTGCCGCCCTCGACCAGTGCGCGGTCGGCCTCGTCCGGGATCGCCTTGGCGATCTTCATCCGCTCGAGGTCGAAATCGCTGCCCGGCCACTCCGAGCCCAGCAGGATCTTCTCGGCGCCCAGCCGCGCGTAGGCGCGCTTCACATCCGACATCAGCGTCGCCGACGTCTCGAGGTAGATGTGCGGGTTGCGCTCGGCGACGATGATCGCCTCGGGGACGTTCCAGACGGCTCCCATGTGGGCGATGATCGTCGGCACTCCCGGGAAGCCCTTCGCGATCTCCTCGATGGCGAACGGCGCGCAGAACGCGTCGTCGAGGGCGTTGATGAGCACGGGCAGTCCGAGCTCCTCGCAGACCGCGAAGAGCGGATCGAGCAGACCGTGATCGGCCACGTGGTAGCCGTGCAGGCTCGGGTGCAGCTTCAGTCCGACGAGGCCCGCGGCGGCGAAGCGCCGGATCTCGTCGACCGCGTTCTCCCCCTGCGGCATCACCTGGCCGAAGCCGAAGAGCCGGTCGGGGTGGGCGGCGACGAGGTCGATCAGGAAGTCGTTCTCGATGCCCTGGGCGAGCGAGCAGACCATCGCCCGGTTCACGCCCGCGGCGTCCATCCGGTCGAGGATGCGCTTGGGGTCGAAGGGCGTGTAGGCCGGGGGCTGCTCGCCGGGGCGGACTCCGCTGAGGTAGTCGCTGCGACCGCGGCGGTCCTGGGTGGTGTTGTAGGCGTCGATGATCATGCGGCGTGTCCTTCTGCGGGGGGTGCGGTCGTGGTGGCGGGCGGGGTCACGCGACGGACATCGCGCCCATCGCGACGATCCCGGCGAGGGAGGCGAGGCGGCGGGCGGTGTCGAGGCGGTCGGTCCGGTCGGCGAGGGCGGTGCGCGCGGCGACGACCGAGTAGGCGGCCACCCCGAGAGCGAGCGGCAGGGCGAGGGAGGAGTGGGCATGCGCGTGCGGCGAGGCGGCGGGCACCGCCGACAGCAGCACGAGCCCCGCCGCGAGCAGCATGCCGACGCCGTGCAGGGCGTCGGCGGAGTGGCGACGGGCCGTGCCGCGGCTCCGGCGGATCCGGTCGACGAGGGCCGCGATCACCGCGCATCCGGCCAGCAGGAGCGACCAGAGCGGAGCAGGGACGAGGTGGAGGGCGGGCACGTGCACGTCGAGCATCGCCGCGACCATCGCCGCTTCGGCGGCGAGCCAGGTGCGGCCGATCCTCCGACGACCGGCGACGCCCAGCGCGAGGGATGCGAGCGCCGTGAGCAGCACGACGACGAGCAGTGCGGTCACACCGGCCTCCTGCTCGTGGTCGAGAGGAGCACGTCGCTCCTGATTGGATCCAATCGTAGGTGCTACGGATCCATCCGGTCAACGAGCCGCGTCATCGAGGGGTGCCGGTGCTGTCGGCGGCTCGAAGAAGGGATCCATCCGATGCCATGATTGGATCCCGGCCGAGTTCGCGGCCGTCCGATCAGAGGGGATCACGACGTGACCACCCAGGGCGACAACGCACTCGTGGACGATCTCGCGGCCCGCATCCGCGCCAAGATCATGTCCGGCGAGATCCCCATCGGCGCCCCGCTGCGCCAGGCCGATCTCGCCTCGCAGTTCGGCATCAGCCGGACCCCCGTGCGCGAAGCGCTGCGCCAGCTGCAGACCGGCGGGCTGATCGAGGTCGTCCCCAACCGCGGAGCCGTCGTCCGGGTCCCCGTGCCGTGGGAGGTCCGCGAGGCGTACGAGGTCCGCGCGGAGCTCGAGTCCCTCGCCGCCCGCCGCGCCGTCGACCGGCTGGACGACGCGACCATCGCCGAGCTGCGCTCCGTCAACGCCGCGATGTACGAGCGCTCGCTGGCGGTCGCGGCCGGCACCGCGACCGAGCGCGACGGCAGCGCCAACGACCAGTTCCACGGGCTGATCTACCAGGCGTCGGGCAACACCCGCCTCGGCCGGATGCTCGTCGAGATCAACGACGCGTTCCCGCGCAACGTCTCGGGCCTCGTCCTGCGCGAGAACTCGCGCCACCGCGAGGAGAACTTCCGCGAGCACGAGGAGATCGTCGACGCCTTCGTCGCCGGCGACCACGACCGCGCGGCCGGCATCATGCGCGAGCACGTGCTGCGCGCCGGCGAGCACCTCGCCCACTGGTACGAGCGCCGCTCGTCCACGGTGTTCACGGGCTGACGGCGCGGTTCCGGAGTCGCGTCCCCCGGGCGGGGCCGGAGCCGCGCTCGCGGACCGCCGAGCTCACCCCGTCCTCCGTCGCGAACGGCTGCCTGCCGCCCGCCGTCCGTCACGAACGGCCCCTCGCGCACCGTCCGGACGACCGCTCCCGACCGATCGACGACCCGCTCCCGACCACCCGCTCCCGACGAAGCGCGACCGAGGGCTGCTCAGAGCCGTCCGAGCACGTCGATGTCCTCGAGGAACTCGGCGTTGACCTCGGCCGACACCGTCGCACGGGTCGCGGCGATCGCGGTGACGTAGTCCTCGAGCGACGGGCCGCGCGCCGCGTCCGCCCCCGCGTAGACCGCGTGCTCGAGGGCCGACTGCGACGCCTTCCGCGCGGCGTACTCGATGTCGGCGGGCGAGAACCCCTCGGTTGAGGCGACCAGCACCCCCACGTCGACGCCGACCGACTCCGCCGGGATGTACCGCCGCCAGATCGCGTCGCGCGCCTCCGAGTCCGGCAGCCCGATCGGGATCACGTAGTCGAAGCGGCCGTGGCGGAGGAACGCGGAGTCGAGGGAGCGGATGAAGTTGGTCGCGCAGATCAGCAGCCGATCGCTCTGCTCGCGGAAGGCCGGAATGATCTTGAGCAGCTCGTTCGTCACGCCCTGCGTCGGGGAGGGCGGCTCGCCCTGACGGTGCGACGCGATCTCCTCGACCTCGTCGATGAAGACGACCGCGCGCTCGAGCTCCGACACCGTCAGGAACGTCTCGCGCAGCGCACCGGCGAGGCCCTTCGGGTCGGCGGCGAGGCGCGAGGGGAACACCTCGACGAACGACCACTCCAGCCGCGACGCGATCGCCTTCGCGAAGGTCGTCTTGCCGGTGCCGGGCGGGCCGAACAGCACCACCGCGCGCGGCGGCGCCACTCCGAAGCGCTCGGCGAGCTCGGGCTGCGCCAGGGGCATCACGAGCCGGCGCTCGAGCAGGTCCTTCTCGGCGGTCATGCCGCCGACCTGGTCCCAGAGGCCCCGCGGCAGGACGCGCCCGCCGAGCTCGGCCAGCAGGGTCAGCTCCTCGCGCTGCACCGGGATCCTCCGCTCGAAGTAGTGCAGGTTCTGCTTCTGCTCGAAGCCCTGCCGGAGGAACGCCCCGGTCCGCGTCTCGGCCGCCGGCATCAGCGCCGACAGCTTCGACACCCCCGTCGGCGCCATCCGCGCCTCGAGGGCGGCGAGGAGCGACGAGCCGATGCCGCGCCCGCGCGCCTCCGGGGCCGTCGCGAGGAACACGACCCAGCCCTGCGCGTGCGCCGCCCGGCCGACCGCCGCGCCGACGACGTGGTCGCCCTCGACGGCGACGACCGCGTGGTCCTTCGCGCACGACGCGAGCACCTCGGCCAGGTTGTAGACGGGCTCGGCGTCGGCGGCCGTCACGAGCTCCCACAGGCGCAGGATCCCGTCGACGTCCTCGGCGTGGTGGTCGCGGATGCGCCAGCCGGTCATGCCGCTCCCTCCGCGGCGTGCCGGGGCAGCCGATCGCGGTCGTAGGTGATGGTGCTGTAGCCGTGCGGCTGGGGCGCGCCGCTCTCGTCGAGGCTGACGAAGACGATCCGGTCGATCGCGAGGATGCTGCAGCGGGTGACCATGTTGCGCACCTCCGCGCGCATGGTGAGGGAGGTGCGCCCGAAGCCGGTCGCGCGCAGGCCCATCTCGATCAGGTCGCCCTGGACGGCGGAGGAGACGAAGTCGATCTCGGAGATGAACTTCGTCACGGCGCGGGGATTGCCGAGCTGGAGGATGGCGTAGATCGCGGCCTCCTCGTCGATCCAGCGCAGCAGGCTGCCGCCGAAGAGGCTGCCGTTGGCGTTGAGGTCCTCCGGCCGCACCCAGCGGCGGGAGCGGAACGTGATGTCCTGCTCGTCGGTGTCGCGGGTCACGGCGCGGGCCGGATCAGATCGCGGGCAGCAGGACGTCGCGCACGAGCGCGTCCAGCTTCGCGTCGGCCTCGAGGAACTGCCGCAGCGTCCGGCGCACCGCGCCGAAGTCGTCGAACTCCTCGATCGTCATGCCGTCCTCGAAGTAGGCGCGGTGGAACTCGGGCACGCGCTCGAGGAGCGTGTCGAGGATCTCGGGCGCGACCGGCACGTCGATGCGGTGCAGGTCGACGGGCAGCTCGTTCTCGTTGATGAGGACCTGCCACTCGAAGGGCGGGGAGACCACGAGGTCGCCGCCGATCAGCTCCGACCACTGCAGGTGGTTGCGGAACGCGGCCGAGAGCACGCGGGAGCGGTAGCCGCGCTCCTGGAAGATCCGGTACGCCTCCTTCAGGGCGGCGACGCCGGCCCACTCGAGCACGCCCGGGTCGACGAGGATGCGGTTGGCGGCGACGCTCGCCTTCATCCAGTCGTCGAGCCGGCCGCCCATGATCGTGACGACCGAGCCGAACTCGCGCTCCGGCTCGCCGTCGGCGGCGCGGCGGTCGAGGCCGCGCTCGATCGCCTCGGCGACGGCGACCGCCTGCGCCACGGTGAACGAGACGGTGGCGTTGATGCTGACGCCGCGGTAGGTCGCCTCCTCGATGGCGCGGATGCCGTTCGCGGTCGCGGGGATCTTCACGATGATGTTCTCGGCGAGGTTCGAGAACCGCACCGCCTGCTCGACGAGCGCGTCGACGTCGCGGTGCAGGCGCGGGTCCGTCTGCACCGAGAGGCGGCCGTTGCGCCCACCGCTCTCGCGGAACGCCGGCAGCAGGAGGGACGCGGCCTGCACCGAGAGCTCCTCGATCGCGAGCCAGCCCAGCTCGCTCTCGCCCGCGGTCGGGTGCTCGAGCGCCAGCTCGGCGAGGCGGGGGCCCCAGACGTCGAGGTTGCGCTGGATCGTGGTGAAGGCGATGACCGGGTTGCAGGTCGCGCCGACGGCGCCGAAGCTCAGCGAGCGGGCGAGCTCGATCGGGTCGGCGGAGTCGTTCCAGAGGCTGGTCGGGCTGCCCTCGGCGGCGGTGCGCAGCGGCAGGGTGGTGGTCGCGGTCTCGCTCAATGTCTTCTCCGATGAAGGTGCGGCGCGGAGCGCCTGCGGGCGGAATAGCGTCAGCATAACTCCTGACGTCAGATTGTCAGAACAAATTGCGCGAGAAATCTCGTCGAGGTGACATGGATGCCGATATGTCAGCCCTACTATTGACAGGACATCCCTACGTCCTCGAGGAGACCACCATGGCCCAGGCCGAGCAGACCCTGCCCGTCGAGCTGTTCCTGGGGCTCGACCGGTCCAGCCCCGTGCCGCTCTACCACCAGATCGCGAACCTCCTCGAGAGCGCGATCCTCGACGAGACGCTGCCCGCCGGCGCGCGCCTCGAGAACGAGGTGGCGCTGGGAGCGCGCCTGGGCCTCTCGCGCCCCACGATCCGCCGGGCGATCCAGGACCTCGTCGACAAGGGCCTGCTGGTGCGCCGCCGCGGCATCGGCACGCAGGTCGTGCACGGCAAGGTCACGCGCAACGTCGAGCTCACGAGCCTCTACGAGGACCTCGAGCGCACGGGCCAGAAGCCCGCCACCGAGGTCCTGACCTCCTCGATCGGCGTCGCCGACGAGACCGCCGCCGAGGCGCTCGGCGTCGCTCCCGGCAGCCCGGTCGTGCACCTCAAGCGACTGCGCACGGCCGACGGCGTGCCGATCGCGATCCTCGACAACGTGCTGCCCGCCGACTTCACCGACCTGGACCTCTCGGCCCTCGAGAACCACGGCCTCTACCAGCTGCTGCGCGCCCGCGGAGTGACGATGCGCGTCGCGAAGCAGCGGATCGGTGCGCGCGGGGCCACCTCCTCCGAGGCCCAGCTGCTCGACCTGCGCAAGGGCGCCGCGGTGCTCACGATGTCGCGCACCGCGTTCGACACCTCGGGTCGCGCCGTGGAGTTCGGCCAGCACTGCTACCGGCCCGACCTCTACTCGTTCGAGGTCACGCTCGTCGACCGGTAGTCGGCGCGAGCACGACGAAGGGGGCCCCGATCGGAGGCCCCCTTCGTCGTGTCCGGCGTCAGCGGCGCGCGGGCTCCACGACCGGGATCGCCTGCGTGCGGAAGTCGGTCTCGATGTCCTCGAGCGAGCGTCCCTTGGTCTCGGGGACCGCCTTGAAGACGAAGAACAGCGACACGAGGTTGATCGCGACGAAGAGCGCGAAGGTGCCCGTCGAGCCCAGGGCCGCGTTCACGATGGGGAACGCGAATGAGATGACCGCGTTGACGGTCCAGAGCACGAACACCGCGATGCCCATCGCGAAGCCGCGGATCGCGAGCGGGAAGATCTCGGAGAGCAGCAGCCACACGCAGGTGCCGATGAAGCACTGCACGAAGGCCACGAAGAGCATCATCGCCGCGAGGATCAGGTAGCTGACCGCGTCGGACTGCGGCAGCGTGAAGATGACGGCCAGCAGCGCCTGCGCTCCGACCACGCCCGAGAACCCGATGATGAGCATCTTCCGGCGGCCGATGTAGCCCAGCAGGACGATGCCGAGGATCGTCGTGACGACCGAGGTCACGCCCACGCCGATGGTCGCCACCAGCGCGGCGCTCACCCCGAGGCCGCTGTTCTCGAGGATCGTCGGCGCGTAGTAGTTGACCGTGTTGATGCCCGTGGCCTGCTGCACGGTCGCCAGACCGCAGCCGACGTAGAGCAGTCGTCGCATCCAGCGGTTCTCGCGCAGGTCGCGCAGCGCGCGGCCCTTCTCGTTGCCGGCGAGACGCGAGGACTCCGCGATCTCGTCGTACTCCCGGGCCGACTCCTCCGGCTCGCGGCTGAGGTCGAGGATCCGCTTGGAGTCGGCCAGTCGGCCCTGGATCGCGAACCAGCGCGGCGACTCCGGCAGCACGAGCATGCCGATCAGCAGAGCGATCGCGGGGATCGACGCCACCGCGAGCATCACGCGCCACACTCCCGGGTCCTGGATGAGCGCGTCGAGGAGGGCGTTGATCGCGAACGCGGCCATCTGGCCCGTCACGATCATCAGCTCGTTGATGGTGACCATGCGGCCGCGGCGGTTCGCGGGGGCCATCTCGGCCAGGTACAGCGGCACGGTGACGGCGGCGGCGCCGACTCCGAGGCCCAGGACGACGCGGGCGAGGATCATCAGCGGCACGTTGGGGGCCAGCGCGCAGCTGATCGCCCCGATCAGGAAGAGGACGCTGCAGACCAGGAGGGTGCCGCGCCGGCCGAGCTTGTCGGCGAGGCGCCCGCCGATCAGGGCGCCTCCCGCCGCTCCGGGGAACAGGAGCGAGGAGACGACGAGCGCCTCCTCGACCGAGCTCATCTCGAGCGCGTCCTTCATGTAGAGCAGGGCGCCGGAGATGACGCCGGTGTCGTAGCCGAAGAGGAGGCCGCCGAGGGTCGAGATGATGGTCAACCGCGTGAGGTAGCCGCGGGACGCGCCCTGGCGCCGGGCCGGCGGTGCTGATGACAACGACATTGTTCGTCCTTTGCTGAGAGGTCGGACCGCAGGCGGGGACGGTGGCGTCGGGGCCGGGAGTTGCGCAGCCGATCGCGGAGAGTCGCCTCGGGCGAGTGCCGCCAGTGTAGGCACCGTCAGCTCTTAATGTCCAGACATTATGCTTCGGCAGACGTAGAGCGGCGGAATCGCTCGCGAGGAGGAAGAGGGATCATGCGCATCGGACTCGTCGGCTACGGCACGGGCGGCCGCTTCTTCCACGCCCCGTTCCTCCGCGTCGCCGAAGAGGTCGATCTGGTCGGCGTCGTCGCCCGGTCGCCCCGACGTCGTGCCCAGGCCGAGCAGGAGCTCCCCGGAGTCCCCCTCTACAGGAGCCAGGCCGAGCTGCTGGCGGCCGGCGTCGACGCCGTCACGATCACCACCCCGCCCGAGACGCGGCGCGAGCTCGTGCTCGAGGCGATCGCCGCCGGGGTCCACGTGGTGGCCGACAAGCCGTTCGCGCCGACCGCGGCCGACGGGCGCGCCCTCGCCGGGGCCGCCGCCCGGGCCGGGGTGGTGCTGAACGTGTTCCACAACCGGCGCTTCGACGCCGACGTACGCACCCTCGAGGCGGTCCTGGCCTCCGGACGCCTGGGCGAGGTGTGGCGGGTGAGCTCCCGCTTCGACCTCGACGACGCCGACGGCCTCGACCGCGGCCCCCTCGGCGGGATGCTCCGCGACGTCGGCAGCCACGTCGTCGACCAGATGCTCCACCTGCTCGGCCCGGCCGCGCGGGTGACCGCACGCCTCGACCACATCGGCGAGCCCGGCGAACGCACCGATGCCGGTTTCCTCGTGACGATCGACCACGTCGGCGGTGCGACCTCGAGCATCTCCTCGAGCAAGCTGCACCGCCTCAGCCAGCGCGAGCTCGTCGCCTACGGATCGCTCGGGGGCTACCGCTCCGACGGCACCGACGTCCAGGCGCAGGCGGTCTTCGCCGGACACCGGCCGCTCGACGATCCCGAGGGCTGGGGGTACGAGAGCGAGGACCGCTGGGGCGTGCTCTCGACGGCCGCGGGGACCGAGCGCATCCCCTCCGAGAAGGGCGACTACGCCGAGTTCTACCGCAGGTTCGCCGCGGCGGTCGCCGGTCGCGGGCCCGAGCCGGTCCCGGCGCTCGAGGCCGTCGCGACGCTGGAGGCGCTCGACGCGGCCCGCGAGAGCGACCGCCTGGGCCGCACGGTCGTGCTCGCCGAGCACAGCATGACGGTGCGTGACAGCGGAGGCGTTCTGCTGTAACGTCGTGCATATGTCAGCACAAAGGCTGACGGCTCCACAGGATCGCGATCACCGCGACGACGACGAGACGCCCGGGACGACCCCGGGCAGGAAGTTGTACAGCGAAGTATGACCGAGCACAGCGAGGCGAACGCGCCCTTCGACCTGATCACCATCGGCCGCTCCGGCGTCGACATCTACCCGCTCCAGGACGGCGTGGGCCTCGAGGACGTCGAGACCTTCGGCAAGTACCTCGGCGGCAGCGCGGCGAACGTCACCGTCGCCGCGGCGAAGCACGGCCTCAAGGCCGGCATCATCACCCGCACCGGCGACGACCCGTTCGGCCGCTTCGTCTCGCGCGAGCTCGAGCGCCTCGGCGCCTCCGCCCGCTTCGTCCGCACCGTGTCGGGGCTGAACACGCCGGTCACGTTCTGCGAGATCTTCCCGCCGGACGACTTCCCGCTCTACTTCTACCGCGCGCCCAAGGCGCCGGACCTGGTGATCAACGTGAACGAGCTCGACCTCGACTCGATCGCCCGGGCCCGCATCTACTGGTCCACGGTCACCGGCCTCTCGGAGGATCCGAGCCGCACCGCGCACCACACGGCGTGGGAGGCGCGCGGCCGCCGCCCGCTCACGATCCTCGACCTCGACTACCGCCCGATGTTCTGGAAGTCGCCCGAGATCGCCCGCCGCGAGGTCTCCCGCGCTCTCGAGCGCGTGAGCGTGGCGGTCGGCAACCGCGAGGAGTGCGAGATCGCGGTCGGCGAGACCGACCCGCACCGCGCCGCCGACGCGCTGCTGGACCGCGGGCTCGACCTCGCGATCGTCAAGCAGGGCCCGCGCGGAGTGCTCGCCAAGACGCGCGACGAGACCGTCGAGGTCGCCCCCTACCCGGTCGACGTGGTGAACGGCCTCGGCGCCGGCGACAGCTTCGGCGGCGCCCTCTGCCACGGCCTCCTCCAGGACTGGTCGCTCGAGGAGGTGCTCCGCTTCGCGAACGTCGCCGGAGCGATCGTCGCGAGCCGCCGCGAGTGCTCCACCGCCATGCCCACCACCGACGAGGTCGCCGACATCGTGAGGAGCATCTCGAATGTCCCTGCCTGACACCCTCTCCGCTCTCGACTTCGCGTCGCTGCGCGAGATCAGGACCACCGCCCCCGAGACCGTGCTGCCGCGGGTCCGCGACCGCGCCCGGCGGCCGCTGCTCGCCGAGGACGGCAAGCTCTTCATCGTCGCCGCCGACCACCCCGCGCGCGGTGCGCTCGGCGTCCGCGACGACCCGACCGCCATGGCCGACCGCTACGAGCTGCTGGCCCGTCTCGTCACCGCTCTCGAGCGTCCCGGCGTCGACGGCGTGCTCGGCACGCCCGACATCATCGAGGACCTCGCCCTGCTGGGCGCCCTCGAGGGCAAGGTCGTCGTCGGATCGATGAACCGCGGCGGCCTCAAGGGCGCGCGCTTCGAGATGGACGACCGCTTCACCGGCTACGACGTGCCGAGCATCGCGGCGTCGGGCATCGACTTCGCGAAGCTGCTCATCCGCATCAACCTCGCCGACTTCGCCACGGTCGCGACCATCGAGGCCACCGCCCGCGCGGTCGACGCCGCCGCGGCCGCGCAGGTCCCGATCATGCTCGAGCCGTTCCTCAGCCGCTGGGCCAACGGGGCGGTGCAGAACGACCTCTCCCCGGAGGCCGTGATCACCTCGATCGCCGTCGCCGCCGGCCTGGGCAACACGTCCGCCTACTCCTGGCTGAAGCTCCCCGTCGTCCCCGAGATGGAGCGGGTGATGGCGTCGACGACGCTGCCGACCCTCCTCCTGGGCGGCGACCCGACGGGCAGCCCCGCCGAGACGTACGCGTCGTGGGATGCGGCGCTCGCGCTGCCCGGCGTGCGCGGCCTGGTCGTCGGCCGCACCCTCCTCTACCCGGCCGACGGCGACGTCGCGGCCGCTGTCGACACCGCCGCCGCCCTCGTGCACGGCTGACCCGCCCCACTTTCGAGAAGAGAAGCAGGAACCATGTCCGAGACCACGGGGACCACTCCCCTCCACCAGCTCCCCGTCGTGCCGCACTGGATCGACGGCCGCGAGTCCCCCTCGACGTCGGGCCGCACCGCCCCCGTCTTCGACCCGGCGCTCGGAGTCGCGACCAAGGAGGTCGCGCTGGCCGACGACGCCGAGATCGAGGCCGCCATCGCCTCGGCGAAGGCCGCGTTCCCGGCCTGGCGCGACCTGTCGCTCGCCAAGCGCCAGCAGATCCTCTTCCGCTTCCGCGAGCTGCTCGAGGCGAAGAAGGGCGAGCTCGCCGACATCATCACGTCCGAGCACGGCAAGGTCGTCTCGGACGCCCTCGGCGAGATCACCCGCGGCCAGGAGGTCGTGGAGTTCGCGACCGGCCTCGCGCACCACCTCAAGGGCGAGTACTCCGAGCAGGTCTCGACCGGCGTCGACATCTACTCGACCAAGCAGCCGCTGGGTGTCGTCGGCATCATCTCGCCGTTCAACTTCCCGGCGATGGTGCCGATGTGGTTCTTCCCCATCGCGATCGCCGCCGGCAACACGGTGATCCTCAAGCCGTCCGAAAAGGACCCGACCGCCGCGATCTGGATGGCGCAGCTGTGGAAGGAGGCCGGTCTCCCCGACGGCGTCTTCACGGTGCTCAACGGTGACAAGCAGGCCGTCGACGGACTGCTGACCCACCCCGACGTCCGCTCGATCTCGTTCGTCGGATCCACTCCGATCGCCCAGTACGTCTACGAGACCGGCACCAAGCACGGCAAGCGCGTGCAGGCCCTCGGCGGGGCGAAGAACCACATGCTGGTGCTGCCGGACGCCGACCTCGACCTCGTGGCCGACTCCGCCATCAACGCCGGCTTCGGCTCCGCGGGCGAGCGGTGCATGGCGATCTCGGTGGTCGTCGCGGTCGAGCCCGTCGCCGACGAGCTCATCACCAAGATCCAGGACCGCGCCGCGAAGCTGCGCATCGGCGACGGACGCCGCGGCTGCGACATGGGCCCGCTGGTCACCGAGGTGCACCGTGACAAGGTCGCCTCCTACATCGCGATCGCCGAGGAGGACGGCGCCGAGGTCGTCATCGACGGCCGCGGCATCGAGGTCGACGGCGACCCGAACGGGTTCTGGCTCGGCCCGACGCTGCTCGACAAGGTGCCGACCACGTCGCGCGCCTACACCGAGGAGATCTTCGGACCGGTGCTGTCGATCGTCCGAGTGGCCACCTACGAGGAGGGCGTCGAGCTCATCAACGGCGGCGCGTTCGGCAACGGCACGGCGATCTTCACGAACGACGGAGGAGCGGCCCGCCGCTTCCAGAACGAGGTCCAGGTCGGCATGATCGGCATCAACGTCCCGATCCCGGTGCCCGTCGCGACGTTCTCGTTCGGCGGCTGGAAGTCGTCGCTGTTCGGCGACACCAAGGCCCACGGCGCGGAGGGGGTGCGCTTCTTCACCCAGCAGAAGGCGATCACGTCGCGCTGGCTCGACCCCAGCCACGGCGGCATCAACTTGGGCTTCCCCCAGAACTGAGTTCCTGGGCCTCTCTCCTCGCTGCGCTCGTCGATCGGCCGCGGTCGGCTCGCGAGGGTGGCCGGGTTCCGCAGAGCGTCCTGCGTCCGCGCACGACGATCCGCTGACACGCGGATCGCCGGTTGCGCTCGCTCACCCCTGCTGGTCGAGTAGCCGCCGCAGGCGGCGTATCGAGACCCCCGTCATCAGCAGTGGCGGCAGCAAGGCCGCCCACCCCTTCGCTGGTCGAGTAGCCGCCGCAGGCGGCGTATCGAGACCCCCCACCCGACTCCCACCCACCACCTCCCACGGAAGGCCCCGCAGATGAGCACGCCGAACGAATGGGTGTTCCCGAAGGGGGCCCTCCTGCGCGACGGGTGGGAGTCCGTCGTCGACGGCGCCGTGCCCGGCTGGCAGCACACCGGCCTGCGCGTCGCCGACCTCACCGCCGGCGTCGTGCTCGCGCTCCCCGCCGACGGCGTCGAGCGCCTCGTCGTCCCCCTGTCCGGATCGTTCACGGTCCGGCACCAGAGCTCGGGCCCGTCGGAGACCACCCTGCTGGAGGGTCGGGTCTCGGTCTTCGACGGTCCGAGCGACGTCCTCTACCTCTCGAGCCTCGCCTCCGCGACGCTCGAGGGGCAGGGGCGCGTCGCCGTGGCCGAGGCGCCGACCACCGAGGTGCACCCGAGCCGCCACATCACCCGCGACGAGGTGCCCGTCGAGCTGCGCGGCGCCGGCCGCTCGAGCCGCCAGGTGCACAACTTCGGCACCCCGCAGTCCCTCGAGGCCGGGCGCTTCATCGTCTGCGAGGTCATCACTCCGGCCGAGAACTGGTCGAGCTACCCTCCGCACAAGCACGACGAGCTCGTCCCGGGCCAGGAGTCGCGCCTCGAGGAGATCTACTACTTCGAGACCGCCGTCTCGAAGGGCCTCGACGCCCCGGCGCAGGCCGACCCGTTCGGGTTCCTCCGCACCTACTCCTCCCCCGCGGGCGAGATCGACGTGCTCGCCGAGGTCCGCACGGGCGACATCGCCCTGCTCCCCTACGGCTGGCACGGCCCGTGCGTCGCGGCCCCCGGCTACGACCTCTACTACCTGAACGTGATGGCGGGGCCCGACCCCGACCGCGTCTGGCACATCTCGGACGACCCGGCCCACGGCTGGATCCGCGCCACCTGGGAGGGTCAGGACGTCGATCCGCGACTCCCCTACGACCGCCCGCGCGACGACCGCTGACACCCCACCCTCGACGAAGAAGGACACCTGCACATGAGCACCACGAGGCGGATGACCGTCAGCCAGGCGCTGATCGAGTTCCTCGCGAACCAGTGGACGGTCGACGGCGACCACCGCGAGCGCACCATCGCCGGCACGTTCGGCATCTTCGGGCACGGCAACGTCGCCGGCATCGGCCAGGCGCTGAAGCAGTTCGAGGCCGAGCAGCCCGGCGTCATGCCCTACCACCAGGCCCGCAACGAGCAGGCCATGGTGCACCAGTCGGTCGGCTGGGCGCGCATGCGCCGCCGCCGCTCCACCTTCGCCAGCGCCGCGTCCGTCGGCCCCGGCGCGGCGAACATGCTCACCGGAGCCGCGCTCGCCACCACGAACCGGCTGCCCGCGCTGCTGCTGCCCAGCGACACCTTCGCGACCCGCGTCGCGGATCCGGTGCTGCAGCAGATCGAGCTGCCGCACGACACGAGCGTGCAGGTCACCGACGCGTTCCGTCCGCTCTCGCGCTTCTTCGACCGCGTCGACCGCCCCGAGAAGCTCTTCTCGATCGCCCTCGCGGCGATGCGCGTGCTGACCGACCCGGCCGAGACCGGCGCCGTCACCATCGCGCTCCCCGAGGACGTCCAGGCCGAGACGATCGAGGTGCCGGAGGAGTTCCTCGCGCCCCGCGAGTGGCACGTCCGCCGTCCGCTGCCCGAGAAGGGACCGCTGGCGCGCGCCGTCGAGGCGATCCGCTCGGCGCGGAACCCGATCGTCGTCGCGGGCGGCGGAGTGATCTACTCCGGCGCCGAGGACGCCCTCCGTGCCCTCGTCGAGGCCACCGGCATCCCGGTCGGCACCTCGCAGGCCGGCGGCGGCTCCCTGAACTGGGACCACCCGCAGTACCTCGGCGGCATCGGCGCGACCGGCACGACCGCCGCGAACCGCCTCGCCGCGCAGGCCGACGTGGTCATCGGAGTCGGCACCCGCTACTCCGACTTCACGACCGCGAGCCGCACCGCCTTCCAGAACCCCGACGTCACGTTCGTCAACGTCAACGTCGCGTCGTTCGACGCCTACAAGCACGGCTCGCAGCTGCCCGTCATCGCCGACGCCCGCGAGGCGCTCGAGGCGCTGCTCGGCGCGCTCGAGGGCTGGCGCGTGAGCGAGGACTGGGCGCGCATCGCCGCCGAGGAGAAGGGCGCCTGGGACGCCGCGGTCGACCGCTCCTTCGCCCCCTCCGGCCTCGAGCTGCCCGGCCAGACCGAGATCATCCACGCCGTGCAGTCGGCGTCCGACCCGCGCGACGTCGTGATCCAGGCCGCCGGCTCGCTCCCCGGCGACCTGCACAAGCTGTGGCGGGTGCGCGACAGCCTCGGCTACCACGTCGAGTACGCCTTCTCGTGCATGGGCTACGAGATCGCGGGCGGACTGGGCGTGCGCCGCGCGGCTCCCGACCGCGACGCCATCGTCATGGTCGGCGACGGCTCCTACCTCATGCTGCACACCGAGCTGGTGACCGCGGTGGCCGAGGGCCTCAAGATCATCGTCGTGCTCATCCAGAACCACGGCTACGCGTCGATCGGGCACCTCTCCGAGACCGTCGGCTCCGAGCGCTTCGGCACCTGGTACCGGTACCAGGACGAGCGCGGGCTCTTCCAGGGCAACGACGTGCTGCCCGTCGACCTCGCCGCCAACGCGCGCAGCTACGGAGTGGACACCATCGAGGTCCAGCCCGGCCCGGACGCGATCGCGGACCTCCGCGACGCCGTCGCCGCCGCGAAGGCGTCCGACACCACGACGCTCATCCACATCCACAGCGACCCGCTGCTCTACGCCCCCGACGGCGAGGGCTGGTGGGACGTCCCCGTCTCGGAGGTCGCCACGCTCGACTCGACGATCACGGCCCGCGAGGCCTACGTCGAGCAGCGCCGCCTCCAGCGCCCCCTGCTCGGCTGACGCCGACCCCCGTCGACGCCTCGCCGACGCCGACAGCACCGACTCCGACCCGCACCGACCACGAAGGACACCGTCGTTCCATGAGCACCGACTCGACCACCCCCGGCTCCGCGCAGGGCCTGCGCATCGGCACCGCCCCCGACTCCTGGGGCGTGTGGTTCCCCGACGACCCGGGCCAGATCCCGTGGCGCCGCTTCCTCGACGAGGTCGTCGCGGCGGGCTACGAGTGGATCGAGCTCGGTCCGTTCGGCTACCTGCCGACCGATCCGCACGAGCTCGAGGACGAGCTGGGCTCGCGCGGCCTGAAGCTCTCGGCCGGCACCGTCTTCACCGGCTTCCACAAGGGCGAGGACCAGTGGAAGCGCGCCTGGGACCAGGCGCTCGACGTCGCCGGCCTCGCCTCGAAGCTCGGCGCCGAGCACCTCGTCGTGATCCCCGACCTCTGGCGCTCGGACGCGACGACCGAGCTGCTCGAGTCGCGCACCCTCGACGACGAGCAGTGGGCGAAGCTCGCGGCGGGCCACGATCAGCTCGGCAAGGCGCTGCTCGAGGAGTTCGGCATGAAGCAGCAGTTCCACTCGCACGCCGACAGCCACGTGGGCACGTACCGCGAGGTCGAGCGCTTCCTCGCCGAGACCGACGCCGCGTACACCAACCTGTGCCTCGACACCGGCCACTTCGCCTACTACCTCGGCGACAACGTGAAGCTCATCGAGGCGCACCCCGAGCGGATCGGCTACCTCCACCTCAAGCAGGTCGAGCCCGACATCCTCGCCGCCGCGCTCAAGAACGACACCCCGTTCGCCACCGCCGTCGCCCAGGGCGTCATGACGGAGCCGCCGCACGGCGTCCCGGCGTTCGCCCCGATCATCGAGGCGGTCGCCGCGATCGACCCGCAGATCTTCGCGATCGTCGAGCAGGACATGTACGGCGTCGACATCGACGTGCCCGGCCCGATCGCCGAGCGCACGTTCCGCCACATCTTCGGCTGCACCGCGATGGCCCGCGTCCGCTGACGCCGGCACCCCCGTTTCGAAGGAGAACCAGACCCATGACGCACACCACCACCCCCTCCGGCGACCTCCGCGTCGCCGTCGTCGGCGCCGGCATGATGGGCTCGGACCACGTCCGCCGCATCACGCAGAAGATCTCGAACGCCGCCGTCACCGCGATCATCGAGCCGTTCGAGGAGCGTGCGCAGGCCGCCGCCGCCCTCGCTCCCGGCTCGGTCGCCGTCGCCACCATCGAGGAGGCGATCGACCGCGACCTCATCGACGCCGTCGTCATCGCCACCCCCGGCCCGTACCACGTGCCCGTGCTGCTGCCCGCGCTCGAGGCGCGGCTCGCGATCCTCTGCGAGAAGCCGCTCACCGAGGACTCCGAGGACGCGCTGCGCATCCTCGAGGCCGAGCAGCAGCTCGACCGCCCCTACATCCAGGTCGGCTTCATGCGCCGCTTCGACGACGAGTACATCCAGCTGCAGGAGCTCATCCGCGGCGGCGAGCTCGGCGCACTGCTCGGCACCCACCACCGGCACCGCAACGGCGCCGTGCCCGACACGTACACGAACTCGATGCTCATCAGCGACTCCGTCGTGCACGAGATCGACATCGTCAACTTCCTCACCGGGGAGAAGATCGTCGGCATCGAGGTGAAGAACCTCAAGCGCAACTCGCTCAATGCGTCGGGCTTCAACGATCCGATCCTCGCTCTGCTCTACACCGAGTCGGGCGTCCTCGCCGACGTCGAGATGAACGTCAACGTGCGCTTCGGCTACCAGGTGAGCACCGAGGCCGTGTTCGAGCAGGGCATCGCGAGCATCGGAGCCACCCGCGGCCTCGTTCAGCGCTTCGACGGCCGCATCTCGCAGGCCGAGAACCCCTCGTTCAAGGAGCGCTTCAGCGCCGCCTACGACGCCGAGTTCCAGGCCTGGGTCGACGCCGCGCGCGCCGGCCGCATCGGCGGACCCTCGGCGTGGGAGGGCTACCTCGCCACGGTCGCCGCCGAGGCGGGAGTGCGCGCGATCACGAACGGCACTCTCGAGTCCGTCGAGTACATCGCCCAGCCCGCGTTCTACGCGTGAGGATCGGACCATGGTGAAGATCGCCCTCGACCCCACGCCCTTCCACAGCACGCACGAGCTGCTGGAGTTCCCGCGCCTCGTCGCCGACCTCGGCTACGAGTGGATGCAGCTGACGCCGCACCCCGACTTCATCCCGTTCCACCGCCGCGCCCGCGCCGACGACGAGCTGGTGGGCGCCCTGAAGAAGGCGGTGTCGGACGCCGGCATCGGCATCTGCGCGCTGCAGCCGGTGCTGCGCTGGTCGTCCCCCGACGAGTCGCTGCGCCAGTACGCGGTCAGCCACGCGAAGCGCGTGATCGAGATCGCCGTCGAGCTGGGCGTGCCGGTGATCAACACCGAGTTCAGCGGCCGTCCCGAGGCGCAGGAGGAGTCCGAGAACTCCTTCTACCGCTCGATGGAGGAGCTCGTGCCGATCCTCGAGCGCGAGGGCGTGCGGATCAACTTCGATCCGCACCCCGACGACTTCGTCGAGGAGGGCCGCGAGGCCCTGCGCGTGCTGCGGGGCGTGAACTCCCCCGCGATCGGCTTCGTCTACGTCGGCGCGCACAGCTTCCACCTCGGCGGCCTCGGCGGCGACGCCGAGGGTATCGTCGCGGCGGCCGGAGACAGGCTGGGCGCAGTCTTCGCGGCCGACACCTTCGACCACCACCGCTCCCACGGCCTCCGCTACATCTCGAACCCGCCCGGCAACGCCGCCCGCGTGCACCAGCACCTGGCCATCGGCGACGGCGACGTCGACTGGGAGCAGCTCTTCGCCGCCCTCGCGACGAACGGCTTCCTCGACCGCGAGGAGTCGATCCTGGTCTCGAACGTCTTCGCCGAGGACGAGACCGCCGAGGCGACGTCGCGCGCCCAGCTCGCGCGGATCACGGAGCTGGTCGCGGGGGCGCGGGGCTGAATCGCGGCGGGGG
>NZ_JAMRYM010000044.1:0-29527 GCF_023743255.1 Rathayibacter rubneri
GGCCATCCCCTCCTCCCCCCGCATCGAGCACCACCGCGAGGCCCTCGGTATCGGCGAGCGCCGCCCCCGGATCTCGTGGACGAGCAGGGCCCACGACGACTGGCGCCAGGCGTCGTACGAGCTCGAGCGCCGCGACGCCGCGGGCGTCGTCGAGCGCATCCGCGTCGACTCCGCCGACTCGGTGCTCGTGCCGTGGCCGTTCGCACCGCTCGCTAGCCGGGAGCGGATCGAGGTGCGCGTGCGGGTCTTCGGCCTCCGCGACGACGACGCTCCGTGGAGCCGCCCGACCGCGGTGGAGGCCGGGCTGCTCGACCCCGAGGACTGGGTGGCGGTGCCGGTGGGCGCCCCCTGGCCCGAGGATCCGGAGTCGGACCGCCGACCCCCGCTCGTGCGCCGCTCCTTCGTCGTCGACGGCGAGGTCGCCTCGGCCAGGCTCTACGCCAGCGCGCACGGGATGTACGAGATCGAGCTCAACGGCGCGCGCGTCGGAGACGACACCCTCTCGCCCGGCTGGACCGCCTACCCGAGCCGCCTGCGCTACTACAGCTACGACGTGACCGACGCGCTGACGACCGGCCACAACGCGATCGGCTCGTGGCTCGGCGACGGCTGGTACCGGGGCCGGCTGGGCTGGCGGGGCGGGTTCCGCAACCTGTACGGCTCGGACCTGTCGCTGATCGCGCAGCTCGAGATCGTCTACGCCGACGGCCGCAGGCAGACCGTCGCGACCGACCGCTCCTGGCGCGCCGCGACCGGTCCGATCCTCTTCTCGGGCAACTACGACGGCGAGGTGCACGACGCCCGCGAGGAGCGCGCGGGCTGGTCCTCCCCCGGCTTCGACGACTCGGCCTGGGCGCCGGTCGCCGTCGCCGAGCGCGACCCGGCGACCCTCGTGGCTCCTCAGGGTCCGCCCGTGCGCTGCACCCAGGAGGTGCGCCCCGTGGCCGTGCTGCGCACCCCGAGCGGACGCCGGGTCCTCGACCTGGGGCAGAACCTGGTGGGCCGGATGCGGATCCGGGTGAGCGGTCCGCGCGGCACGACAATCACCCTGCGGACGGCCGAGATCATGCAGGACGGCGAGCTCTACACCCGCCCGCTGCGCGACGCCCGCTCGACCGACGTCTACACGCTCGCGGGACGCGCCCGAGAGGAGTGGGAGCCGCGGTTCACCTTCCACGGCTTCCGGTTCGTCGAGGTGGAGGGCTGGCCGGGCGACCTGGAGGCGGCGGTCGCCGCGGGCGACGTCGTCGCGCGGGTCCTGCACACCGACTTCGAGCGCACCGGCTGGTTCGCCTGCTCCGATCCGCTCGTCGAGCGCCTGCACGAGAACGTGCTCTGGAGCATGCGCGGCAACATGGTCGACATCCCCACCGACTGCCCGCAGCGCGACGAGCGGGTGGGCTGGACGGGCGACATCCAGGTGTTCGCACCGACCGCCTCGTTCCTCTTCGACGTCTCGGGGATGCTCTCGTCGTGGTTGCGCGACGTCGAGGCCGAGCAGCTGCCGGACGGCACCGTGCCCTGGTACGTGCCGGTGATCCCGGCGCACCACATGTGGACGCCGATCCGCCCCGGAGCTGCCTGGGGCGACGCCGCCGTGCTCGTGCCGTGGACGCTCTACGAGCGCTTCGGCGACACGGGGGTGCTCGAGGCGCAGTACGGCAGCGCGAAGGCCTGGGTCGAGCTCGTCGAGCGCCTGGCCGGACCTACGCGGCTCTGGGACGAGGGCTTCCAGCTCGGGGACTGGCTCGACCCGGACGCCCCGCCGCAGGATCCCGCGGACGCCAAGACCGATCGGCACCTCGTCGCGACCGCGTACTTCGCCCACTCCGCGCGCCGACTCGGTCAGAGCGCCGAGGTGCTCGGCCGCGCGGAGGACGCGCGACGGTTCCTGGCACTGGCCGCGGAGGTGCGCGCAGCCTTCGTCGCCCGCTACGTCGACGAGGACGGACGCATGACCAGCGACGCGCAGACCGCGTACGCGCTCGCCCTCGAGTTCGAGCTGCTGCCCGCGGAGCTGCGCCCGGCCGCCGGCGCCCGCCTCGCCGAGCTGGTCGCCGCGGCGGGCGACCGCATCTCGACCGGCTTCGTCGGCACTCCGATCGTCTCGGACGCCCTGTCGGGCACGGGCTGGACCGAGCGCGCCTACGCCCTGCTGCTCGAGCGCGGCTGCCCGTCGTGGCTCTACCCCGTGACGCAGGGCGCGACGACGATCTGGGAGCGCTGGGACAGCCAGCTGCCGGACGGCACGGTGAACCCCGGAACGATGACCTCCTTCAACCACTACGCGCTGGGGGCGGTGGCGGACTGGCTGCACCGCGTCGTCGCGGGACTCGCTCCGGCCGAGCCGGGCTACCGCTCGATCGCCTTCCGGCCGCGGCCCGGTGGCGGCCTCACCTCGGCGAGCGCCGCGCACCTCACGCCCTACGGACGGGCGTCGATCGCCTGGTCCCTCGCGGACTGCGAGCTGCGGGTCGAGGTCGAGGTGCCGGTCGGGACGACGGCGGTGCTGGATCTCGAGGGCGCGGAGCCGCGCACCCTGGGCCCGGGGCGTCACTCGGCGGTCGCCGCGGTGCGGGAGACGGTGGCGCTCTGAGGGCGCCCCGTCCGGGGAGCGACGCCGGTCGGCCCCCGGGTGACGTCGCTCCTAAGCTCGTACCTCGTACCGTCCACCCGGATGCGAAGGAGGAGCCGTGGGGAAACGTCCGACCGTCTACGACGTGGCGGCCCGCGCGGGCGTCTCGATCGCGACCGTCTCGTTCGCCTTCTCGCAGCCGCACCGCGTCAAGGCGGCCACTCTCGAGGGGGTCCTCGCCGCCGCATCCGATCTGGGCTACATCCCCAGCGCCAGCGCACGCGGCCTCGCCAAGGGGCGCACCGGCGCCATCGGCCTCTACTCGTTCGACTACTTCGTCGATCAATCCTTCCACGTGCGCGGCGACGAGCGACCGCATCCGTCGGCCAATGACGACGCGCGCCTGTTCCCCCTGTACGTCGACGAGGTTCAGCGCGGTGTGCAGCTGGAGTGCTGGGACCGCGGACTCGCCCTCATGATCGGAGGAGGCGGTCGCACCGCGCACGCGCCCTCCGTCACCGACATCGCCGGACGCGTCGACGGGCTCATCAGCTTCGCGGGAGCGCTCGAGCTCGACGTGCTGCGCTCGCTCTCGTCGAAGCTGCCCGTCGTGGAGCTGGGCGGACAGGAGCGGGTCGAGGGCGTCGCGACCGTTCCGGTCGACAACCGCACGGGGATGCGCGAGCTGGTCGCGCACCTGATCGCCGCGCACGGACTCCGCCGCATCGCCTATCTCGGCGACACCGTGCTGCCGGAGTTCCGGCAGCGCTACGACGGCTACGTCGACGCCCTCCGCGCAGCCGGGCTCTCCCCCGAGGACGCGCGCCCCAGCCGCCCCGGGTTCGCGGAGGCGACGCTCGACTCGCTCGCGACCCTGCTCGACACGCCTCCCGAGGCGATCGTCTGCTCGACGGACCAGGAGGCGGTGGTGGTGCTCGACCGCGTCCGTCTCGCGGGGCTGCGGGTGCCGGAGGACATCGCGGTGACGGGATTCGACGGGATCGTCGCGGGGCGGCTCGTCGATCCTCCGCTGAGCACTGTGGTGCAGCCGATGGAGCAGATCGGCCGCGCGGCGGTCGGCGCTCTGCTCGCGGTACTCGGATCCGCCCGATCCGCTCCGGCGCCCGACCTCGCGGCGGTCCCCGCGATCCGGCGCAGCTGCGGCTGCCGCTGAGGTCGTCGGTGCACGGATCGTGCTCTTGCGCTCAGAAATCAAAGCGCTTAGATTCTTCACGACGGCCTCGCCGTCGCCCGCCACAGCGACCGGGAGCGACGCGGCTCCCGAGACAGGAACGATGATGATCCGATTCTCCAGGCACGCCTCCCTCGCCGGGATCGCGGTGCTCGCCGGCAGTGCCCTGCTGCTCACCGGCTGCGGCCGCAGCGACGGCGCCGCCTCCTCCGCCGCAGGCGAAGCAGTGGGCCTCTCCGACGGCCCCGCGACGGGCGAGCTCACCATCTGGGCCCAGGGCACCGAGGGCGAGGCGCTGCCCGAGCTCCTCGAGGAGTTCGAGAAGCAGAACCCGGACCTCGACGTGACCGTCACCGCGGTCCCCTGGGACTCCGCGCAGAGCAAGTACCAGACCGCGATCGCGGGCGGCAACACCCCCGACATCGGCATGCTCGGCTCCGACTGGATGCCGACCTTCTCGGACGCCCTCTCGCCGGTGCCGGACGAGATCGACACCTCCGGCATGTTCCCTGGTGCGGTCGCCTCGACCGAGATCGGCGATGCGGTGCTCGGCGTGCCGTGGTACGTCGAGACCCGCGCGATCTTCTACCGCACCGACCTCATGAAGGAGGCCGGCTTCGACTCCTTCCCGACCGACTTCGAGGGCTTCAAGGCCCTGGCGAAGGCCTACCAGGACCACGGCGCGCAGTACGGCGTGGCCCTCCCCTCCGGCGGTTGGAACGCGTTCCTCTCGGGCATGCCCTTCGCCTGGTCGCAGGGCGCCGAACTGCAGAACGACGACGGCACCGAGTGGACCCTCGACTCCCCCGAGATGCTCGAGGCCGTCACGTACCTCAAGAGCTTCTTCGACGAGGGCATCGCCTCGAAGAACCCGGACGCGACGACGGGCCCGTCGGCCGACCTCGTCTCGGGGACCGTGCCCATGATGATGAGCGGCCCGTGGGACGTCGGGCAGATCATGGAGGCGGGCGGTCCCGGCTTCGAGGACAAGTTCTCGGTCGCGCCGATGCCCGTGGGCACGAGCGGCACTTCGCTGATCGCCGGCGCGAACCTGGCCGTCTTCGAGGAGTCGGAGAACAAGGAGGCCGCCTGGAAGCTGATCCAGTGGCTGTCCGAGCCGTCGACCCAGACCGAGTGGTTCGAGCTCGTCGGCGACCTGCCCTCGCAGACCTCGGCGTGGGAGGACCAGGCGCTCACCGAGGATCCGCGCGTCGCGGTCTTCGGCGAGCAGCTGAAGGACGTGCGCGGCCTGCCCGCGCTCACGGTCTGGCCCGAGATCTCGGCGGCAGCCGACACCCTGATCGAGCAGGTGTACCGCGGAGGCGCCGACCCGGCCGAGGCCCTCGCCTCGCTTCAGGAGACCGCGGACGCGATGGGCACCGGGCAGTGACCTCCGTCCAGCCTCCCGCGGCGGTCGCCGGCGCCCTGCGCGTCGGCGACCGCCGCCGGAACCCCGCCCGCAGGCGCGCCACGGTGGTGGCGTACCTCTTCGCGCTGCCCTTCCTGGCCTCCTTCGCGGTCTTCATGGTGTTCCCGCTGCTCGCCTCGCTCGGGATGTCGTTCACCGACTTCACGAACCGCGACATCGCGACTCCGTTCGGCGTCGACTTCGTCGGCCTCGAGCAGTTCACGACGCTGCTCTCGACGCCGCGGTTCCTCCGCTCGCTCGTGAACACCGTCTACTTCGTCGCCGTGGGCATCCCGCTGACGATGATCATCGCGCTGGCTCTGGCCGTGGCGCTGAACAGCGGCATCACCCGCTTCCGCACCGCGTTCCGGGTGGGGTTCTACGCGCCGGTCGTGACGAGCATCGTGGCGGTCGCGGTCGTGTGGAGATTCATCCTCCAGCCCGACGGGCTCCTCAACACGGCGCTCGGAGCGATCGGCATCACGGGTCCGAACTGGCTCGGCGATCCCGCCTGGGCGATGCCCGCGATGATCCTGATGGCGGTCTGGCGCAGCGTCGGGACGCTCATGGTGCTCTTCCTCGCAGGTCTGCAGAACGTGCCGCAGGACGTGCTCGAAGCGGCCGAGGTGGACGGGGCGAACCCGTGGCAGCGCTTCGTCCGGGTGACCCTGCCGATCCTGCGGCCGACCCTCCTCCTGGGCGCGGTCCTGCTGTCCGTCGGCTTCCTGCAGTTCTTCGAGGAGCCGTTCGTCATGACCAAGGGCGGACCGCTGGACTCGACGCTGTCGATCAGCTACTTCACCTACAACCAGTTCGGGTTCGGCAACTTCGGTCTCGCCTCCGCCTCGAGCTACATCCTCTTCGTCGCCATCGCGCTGCTGAGCCTCGTGCAGTTCCGCGCCTTCCGATCCAAGGACTGACGCCATGACCACCACTCCCGTCCGCGCCCCGCGGACCGCTCCGCTCGGAGCCTCGTCGGACCGGCCGCCCGAGCCCGTCCCGCAGCCCGCGCGCCGCCGCCGTCCGATCCGTCCCGGTCGCGTGCTGACCTACGTCGTGCTCGCCGTCGCGCTGATCGTGACCCTCACTCCGTTCGTCTGGATGTTCCTCGGCGCGTTCAAGACGAACGCCGAGCTGCTGCAGCGCCCGATCACCTGGTGGCCCGAGGACGCGACGCTCGACAACCTCGTCGCGTGGTTCACCCGCCTCGACATCGGCCGGTTCTTCGTGAACAGCACCGTGGTGGCGCTGTTCACCGTGCTCGGCAACCTGCTGTTCTGCTCGATGGTCGGGTACGTGCTCGCCAAGATCGACTTCGCCGGCAAGAAGGTGATCTTCGCGCTGGTGATGATCACGCTGATGGTGCCGGGCATCGTGACCTTCATCCCGCTCTTCGTGGTCGTGAGCAAGCTGGGGCTGATCAGCACGTACGCGGCGCTGATCCTGCCGTTCCTGGCCGGACCGATGGGAGTGTTCCTGATGCGGCAGTTCATCATGGGGATCCCCGACGCCCTGCTCGAAGCCGCGCGGATCGACGGTGCCGGCGAAGTGCGGATCTTCACGCGGATCGTCCTGCCGCTGTGCGGACCCGCCCTGGCGACCCTCGCGATCCTGACCTTCCTCGGCTCGTGGAACAACTTCCTCTGGCCCCTCGTCGCTGCGCAGTCCGAGGACATGTACACGCTCCCGGTCGCCCTCTCGCTCTACTCGACCGGGCAGAACGCGACGAACTACGGGATCCTGCTGGCCGGCTCGGTGCTCGTGCTGACACCGATCCTCCTGCTCTTCGTCGCACTGCAGCGGTACTTCATCCAGGGCATCGCGGCGGTGGGGATCAAGTGACGGTCCTGGAGAACGCCTCCGCCCTCACCACGACCCAGGTGCCGATCGTGCCGGGGTTCCACCCGGACCCGAGCATCTGCCGCGTCGGCGAGGACTACTTCCTCGTCACCTCCTCGTTCGAGTACTTCCCCGGTGTCCCGATCCTCCGGAGCCGCGACCTGCGGTCGTGGACGCTGCTGGGCAACGTCCTCGATCGGCCCTCGCAGCTGGCCCCCGGCGGAGGCGGCAGCCGCGGCATCTACGCGCCCACGCTGCGGCACCACGACGGCCGCTTCTGGATGATCACCACTGACGTGTCGGGGCCCTCGTCCGGGCACGTCCTGGTCACGGCCGACGACCCCGGCGGCCCCTGGTCCGATCCGGTGCGCGTCGTCGGCGCTCCGGGCATCGACCCGGATCTCGCGTGGGACGAGAACGGCGCCTGCTTCCTGACGTGGTGCGGCACGGGTCCGCTCTCGGGGATCGTGCAGGCCCGCCTCGACACTGCGACGGGCACACTCCTCGAGACGCCGCGACCGGTCTGGTCGGGCACGGGCCTGGCGTTCCCGGAGGCGCCGCACCTCTACTCCCGCGCGGGCTGGTGGTACCTCGTGGTCGCCGAGGGTGGCACGGAGCGCGGGCACTGCGCGTCCGTCTCGCGCTCGCGCAGTATCTCGGGGCCGTTCGAGGGCGATCCCTCGAACCCGATCCTCACCCACCGCAGCACCACACTGCCCGTGCAGAACACCGGGCACGCCGACCTGGTCGAGGGGCCGGACGGCGAGTGGGCGATGGTCTTCCTCGGGGTGCGCCCGCGCGGGATCACTCCCATGTTCCACGTGAACGGTCGCGAGACGTTCCTCGCGGGCGTCGACTGGGTCGACGACTGGCCGGTCGTCGTGCCCGACCGGTTCACGGGCGATCCCGTCGACCGCACCTTCACGGAGTCGTTCGCCCTGCCGCTCGGGCCGCGCTGGGTCTCGCCCAACACCGTTCCGGAGCGCGTGCTGCAGACCGCCGGAGGGCGCACCGAGCTGGTCGCGACCATCGAGGCGGACGGTTCCAGCGGGATGCTCGCGACGCGGATACCTGACGAGCACTGGCGTGCACGCTGCCGGATCGACCCCGGAGACGGCTCGTTCCGCTTCCTGCTGCGTCTCGACGACTCGCACTGGTACGGGATCGACGTCGACGCGACGGGCGTCGCCGCGCGGGCGAGGATCGGGCCCCTCGAATCCGCCGTCGCGCACCGCGGCCGCGCACCGGGGCCGGTGACCCTGGTGCTCGCGAGCGTCCCGGCCGCGACGGGCGGGCCGGACGACGTCGAGCTCGGCGTCGACGACGGCGCAGGATACGAGCGCCTCGCGGTGCTCGACGGCCGCTACCTCTCGACGGAGGTCGCGGGCGGGTTCACCGGGCGGGTGCTGGGGCTGCAGACGCTGATCGGAGCGACGGTGCTGGAGTCGTTGACCTACGAGGGTGCCCACGGGGTGCAGTGACGCCGGCTCGTCAGCGGTCGTCACGGCGACGTGAGGTGCAGGCGGTCGTCGCACCACGCGGCCACCGCCTCGTCATGGGTGGCGACGACGACGCTCGCGCCGTGCCCCGCGAGCTCGGCCAGCACGTCGAGGACCATCGCCGAGTTGCCGGCGTCGAGGGCGCCCGTGGGCTCGTCGGCCAGCACGACGGTCGGGCTCTTCACCAGGAGCCGGGCCAGGGCGACGCGCTGCTGCTCGCCGCCGCTGAGCCGCGACACCCGCTCCCGGCTCCGCCCGCCGAGGCCGACCCGGTCGAGGGCGCCCTCGAAGCGGCCGGCTCGGCCGCGCCGCTCGCCGAGAGCGAGAGCGAGATTCTGCTCGACCGTCGCGGTGTCGACGAGGGCGTAGTTCTGGAAGAGGTAGCCGAGGCGGTGCCTCCGGAACCGCCTCCGCCCGCCGGCTCGCAGCCGGGTGAGCTCCTCCCCGTCGACCTCGATGGAGCCCGAATCGGGGGCGTCGAGCAGGCCGAGGCAGTTGAGGAGCGTGGACTTGCCGCTGCCGCTCGCGCCGGTGAGCGCGAGACTGCCGCCCGAGGGGACGGAGACGTCGACGCCGGTCCAGAGGCGGCGGCGGGCGAAGCCCTTGGTGAGGGCGGTGGCGTGGATCACGGGAGTCCTTTCGAGAGGCGGGCCGGGACGGACGGTCAGGAGTCGTCGGACCGCGGGCGGGCGGCGCGACGGCGGGCGAGGGCGAGGCAGGCGACGAGCAGCACCGAGCTGAGCGCGGTCACGCCGAGCGCGAGCAGCGACTGCTCGAGGACGAACTCCTCGGTGTCGACCGTGCCGAGGTCGAGGACGGTCCGGACGTCGCGGGGATCGCGGAGCCACATGGGCACGACGGCGACGGTGACCGCACCCAGCAGGAGCACGCCCTCGAGAGCGAGACCGCTCCGGTGCGCCGACAGCGGAGGGAGCCCGGCGATGCGGTGGACGAACGCCCGCCGCCGGTCCTTCTCGGCGATCACCATCGCGGACACGAGCCCGGTGAGCAGGACCACGACCACCCCGCTGACGAGCCCCATCACGTTGATCGAGAGCGTGCCGAGCGCCCGCTGGTACTGCTCGTTCGCCTGATAGGCGACGGGAGTGATCGACACGACCTGGTCGGTGAGGCCGCGCTGGTCGAGAGCATCGGGCAGCGCCTCCGGATCGGTGAACATCACGGTGCCCCGGGTAATCGCCGACAGGACCTCGGACGGGGCGTACGCGTCGATCGACGGCAGGACGACGACGATCGGATCACGCAGCGCGGTCTCCCGGGCGAGGACGTCGACGTCGAAGCTGCGGAAGGTGGGAAGCACCTGCCCGGCGCGGATCGGCCGCTCGTCGAGGACGAGGTCGTCGGTGGCGGGCGCGGGGACCGAGACCCCCGCCTGGATCGACTGCCACTCCCCGACCTCCTCGAGGACGGCCCGGATCCTGGTGGCGGGCGCTCCCTCCGGTTCGAGAACGGTGATCACGTCGTCGGGCGCCTCGCTGATGCGCGCTCCCGCGGCGTCCAGCACCTCGACCGCGCGGAGGTATCCGTCGTTCACGAGGAGGACGCCCGGCTCCAGGCCGAGGGTCGGCTCGGCGAGGATCACCCTGCCGGAGGCCGCCTCGGCGGACACGAGATCGGCGAAGGCGGGGGTCGCTTCGCGGAAGTCGATCTCGCCGGCGTACCCGCCGAGGCCGAGCACGACCGCGTCCTGCGCCGAGGCCCAGAACTCCCGCGTCCTGTTCTCGAGCTCGGCGACCCGGGCACTCTGCCCCAGCGCGGCGACGACGGCCAGGAGCACGAGGACCGCCGGAATGCGGACCGCGTACACCCCGACGAGCACCCACCAGCCGTCGATCTCGCCCTTGACCTGGTCGACGAGACGACGACCGTCGGTGAGCGCGATTCCCGCGATGTGGGCGGCGAGCGCCGCAGGGACGAAGACGCCGAGGATGTCGGTGAAGAGCCCGACGACCGTCGGCGCCTGCGCGAAGCCGTTCTGCACCGCCGTCACGAGCGCCACCGCCGCCAGGCCCGCCGTCGAGAGAACCGTCACGGGGGCGATGAGCCGTCTCCACTCGCCGATGAGGATCCCCGCGAAGCCCGCGCCGTGCAGTCGCTGGACACCGTGCGCCCTGCTGCGCAGAACGGTGCCGGCTCCGATGAGGATCACGACCCCGAGGACCGCCACCGTGAGCGCTCGCATGAGGTCCCCGTACTCGCGGAAGGTGTCGATGTCGACACTCGACGGGTAGGGATCGACCTCTCCGGGCCAGCCGCCCGCCTCGATCACAGCGAGCACCGCCTCCGCATCGGCGCGGTCGCCGCCGACCAGATAGGCGCCCCGCACGTCGAGGTGGCCGAGCTCGACGAGCGGCGCCACCGTGGTGGTCATCGACGTGTCGACGGACCGGTAGCCGTCGCGGAGCAGATCGGCGGCCTCGCCTGCGCCGGTGACGAACAGATGGCGCACTCCGGCCGGGTCGTCGGCGTCCTCCGCGAATCGGACGACGTCGAGCCCTCGGGCATCGGCGAGCGCGACGAGCTCGCCGTACAGCTCTGCGGCCGGGACGGTCGGCTCGGCGTCTCCCGAGATGCGCAGCTGCCACCCTCCGTTCCAGATCGGCCCGCGGGCGTCGAACGCTCTGACGAAGAGGACGGCGAAGACCGCCGACAGGACGACCGCCAGCACGGCGCCCACGATGACGCTTCTGCTTCTCACAGGGCCCTCCAGGGGACGAGGACGGGCGGAGCGCAGGCTCCGCCCGTCGAGGGGACGGGGATCAGCAGAACGCGTAGTAAGCGCGATCCACGATGAAGGGCCGCGCAGGCGCGCTGACGGAGGCGGGGACGTTCCGCCCCTTGCACGCGGAGCGGTGGATCCTGCCGTTGTCGACCGATGCACGGTGGCTGCGCGACGGGTGGTTGTAGGAGGACAGCACGGTGCCGTTGCTCACGCCGTAGTACCAGGTGCCTCCCTCCGGATACGCGGTCGTGTAGGCCGCCGCCGCGGCAGGTGCGACGAGCATCGTGCCCGCGAGCGCGAGGGCGGCGACGAAGGAGCGGCGGGATCCGGGCGCGCGGGAGAACGAGGGCGACGTGAGCGAGAGGGGCATGGGGATTCCGTTCAGCAGAGGTGGACCGCCGGCGGGGCGGGCTGCCCGGTGGAGCAGTGCCGGAACCGTATGCCCGAACCCATTCGAGTATGGTCACCTCTCTCCCGCATCCGGGAAGCCCGGCGCGGAATCAGGCCTGTGGAGGAGTCTCCGCCGAGTTCGAGCCCGCACCCACCGCCGCGAACCGCCGCCCCAGCACCTCGAACGCCGCGGCCAGCTCCCGCGGCTCCGCCTCGCCCAGCTCCGCACCGAAGCGCCCGAACGACGCCGCGAGCGCCTCCCACGACCACGATCCGGCCCTCACCCGGCAGCTCCCGTCGCCGAGATCCTCGACCTCCTCGGCGAACGGCAGCACCGCGGAGGCCGGCGCCCGCAGCACCGCGCTCCCGACGCACGGCCACGCTCCGTCCTCCGATCCGCGGAACCGCGCGGTCAGGAACGCGGCCGGCCCTCCTCCCGGCACCGCTCGGCGCACGAAGCGGGCACCCGACGGCAGAGGGGATCCGACACGATCGGCGCGGAACACCCGCCAGTCCTCGCGCTCGAGATCGAACGCGATCAGGTACCAGCGCCCCTGCCGGGCCACGAGGTGGTGCGGCTCGACCCGCCGCCGCGCTCCCGAGTACGCGAACCGCAGCTCCTCCGACGCCCGCACCGCCGTCGAGACGGCGACCAGCACCTCCGGAGCGACCGTCGGCCCCGCCGCGGGCGCCGTCGTGAACCGCAGGGCGTCGAGCCGGCGCGCCACTCGCTGCGGCAGCACCTGCCGCAGCGTGGCGAGCGCGCGCGCCGACGCCTCCTCGAGCCCCGTCCCCGTCAGCGGAGCCGACCTCAGCGCCACTGCGAGCGCCAGCGCCTGATCGTCGTCGAACAGGAACGGCGGCAGTTCCGACCCGGCCTCCAGCCGGTAGCCCCCGTCGGGCCCCTTCGCACCGCGGATCCGGTAGCCCAGCTCGCGCAGCCGGTCGACGTCGCGCCGCACCGTCCGGGGTGTCGTGTCCAGCCGCTCGGCGAGCACGGCGCCCGGCCAGTCCCGCCGCAGCTGCAGGAGGGAGAGCAGCTGCAGCATCCGAGCACTGGGAGAAGCCATGTCACGAAGCGTATATCGAGAAGAGGACAGGATCCGTCCGCTTCCCCTGGCAGCGTGAGCATCACCGGGAGGACGTCCCGGCCGATCACGAGGAGCGACATGAGCATCACCACCACCACCCACCTGAACTTCCGCGGAGACGCCCGTGCGGCGCTCGAGTACTACCGGTCGGTCTTCGGCGGACGGCTCGACGCCTTCACCTACGCCGACGCCCACGCCGTGACCGATCCCGCCGAGGCGGACCAGCTCTCGTTCGGCCAGGTCGTCTCCGAGGCCGGATTCCACGTCATGGCCTACGACGTGCCGTCGCGCACCCCGTACGACCCCGGCACGATCCCCGTCTTCGTCTCGGTGCGCGGCGCCGACGCCGACGAGATCACCCGCTACTGGGAGGCGCTGTCGGAGGGGTCCGCGATCGTCGCCCCGCTGGCCCCCGCCTCGTGGGCCCCGCTCTACGGGATGCTCCGCGACCGCTTCGGCGTCACCTGGGTGCTCGACGTCGAGGCCGTCCGGGCGGGCTGACCAGCACCGCCCTACTCGGCCCCGCCCGTCTCGGCGTGCGGGGCCCCGACGGCCTTCGACTCCGGCGACCCGCGCTCGCGGAGGTACACCGAGAGCGCGGCCATGCTGCCGACCGCCAGGAACTCGGACTGCCAGTTCTGCAGCGTGCGGTTCCAGAAGTCGGAGCTGACCAGGTACTCCGCCCACGAGACCGGCGCGGACAGGTCCATGAGCTGCTGCTCGGAGTAGGCGACGGCGCCGGTCACCGACTGCGCGAACCACGAGCCGAGGAAGATCGCGCCCATCACCAGCAGCAGGGAGTGGGAGTAGACCCAGCGACGGAGACCGGGCGGCGCCTTCGCAGGGCCGGGCGACGACTCCTCCGCATGCTCCCCCACCCGCTGCTCCTCGTCGGTCCCCGGACCCCGCTCGGACACCTTCTTCGATTCCGAGGAGCCGCGCTGCACGAACCACACGGTCGCGGCGATGTAGAGGAAGAACTGCAGGTACTCCGACTGCCAGTTCTCGGCGACGTCGCCCGCGAAGCTCGACGACGTCACGTAGCGGAGCCAGTCGACCGGCTCGAGCCCTGCGGCCTGCAGCTCCTGCCGGTACGAGAGCAGCCCCGCGACCGACTGCCCCGCCAGGCTCAGGAGGAAGAGTCCGGCGAAGACGAGCGTCAGCGAGTTGTCGCGGAGGAAGGAGTGCGCGGGCGCCGCCGTCCGCGCCTCGCGGAGCACGGCGGTCACCGGTGCAGCACCCCCAGAGCGACGAAGTAGACCAGGCCCACCGAGACGAGGGTCAGGCAGCCGGTGAAGACGGCGCGCATCACGAACCGTCGATCCTGCAGTCGAAGGGGGCGTCCTCCGCCGTCGCCCCGCAGCCCGCCGCGCGGACGCGCCAGCCGTCGCCGCTCGCCGCCAGGAACACGGTGTCGCCGTCGAGCTCCACGATCGCCCCCTGCCCGTAGGCCTCGGCGCGCGGGTCGCCGCGGCCCGCCGTCAGGCCGAGCGAGGTGATCGCCTGAGCGCAGTCCGCGCCCTCCTCCTCCGCGACGGCCGCGGCGGCCTGCGGGGTCAGCAGCGCGCACACCGTCTCGGCGTCGCCCTGCGCGAGCGCCGCTTCGAAGGCGGCGGCCGTGCTCTCGGCCGCCGTCGTGTCGGGCCCGGAGCAGCCCGCCAGGGCGAGCACGAGCACGAGCACCGCGGGGATCCGTCCGCTCTTCTCCATCACGCGGCCACAGTAGAACCGCGGGCGGGCGCAGCTGGAGGGCGTTGACAGACGCGGAGGCGGCGTACTCGCGCAGGCGGAGCGATCCGATCGCCACGACGTCCCGCTCCCCTCACAGGCCGGGTTCCGCCGCGCTCCTGCACCGGGGCCCGCGCACTCCCGCAACGGGAGGGCCACGAGGTGCAGGATGACCGCATGCCCTCTCCCACCTCCCGCCCCCGAAGGAGCACCCCGTGACAGGCGCAGTCCTCCCCCTCGTCGTCCGGATGCGCCCGCGCTCCGTCGACGAGCAGCATCGAGCGGCGAGCCCGCTCGAACTGCTCGTCGACCTGACGTTCGTGGTCGCGATCGCCCAGATCGTGCAGCAGCTCGCCCACGCGGTCGAGGAGGGCCACGCCGCCGAGACGCTCCTGCCGTTCGGCATGGTCTTCTTCGCGATCTGGTGGGCCTGGATGAACTTCACCTGGTTCGCCTCCGGCTACGACACCGATGACGTGCCGTACCGCCTGCTGACCCTCGCGCAGATGGCGGGAGTCCTGGTGCTCGCCGCGGGGGTGCCGTCGGCGTTCGAGGCGGGGGACTTCACCGCCATCACCGTCGGGTACGCCGTGATGAGGCTGGCACTGGTCGCGCAGTGGGTCCGCGTGGCGATGTCCTCGCCGGCCGATCGGCGATCCGCCCTCCGCAGCGCGGTCGGCTTCACTCTCGTCCAGGCCGGCTGGCTGCTGCGGCTGCTGCTCCCCGAGCAGACCGGGGTCGCGAGCTTCGTCCTGCTGGCGGCGCTCGAGCTCTGCGTCCCCCTGTACGCCGCCCGGGCGGGCGAGCCGAGCTGGCATCCGCATCACATCGCCGAGCGGTACGGGCTGTTCACGATCATCCTGCTGGGCGAGGGTGTGCTCGCGGCGGTGACCGGGATGCAGCGATCACTCGCGGAGCGGGGGGTCAGCTCGCCGCTCGTCCTCGTGTCGCTGGCGGCCCTCGTCCTCGTCTTCGCCCTGTGGTGGCTGTCGTACCTGCACCCCTCGGGCGAGCTCCTCGAGGCGCGGCGGAGCCTGTCCTACCGGTGGGGCTACGCCCACTTCCTCGTCTTCGCGGCGCTCGCAGCACTGGGGTCCGGTCTGGAGGCGTCGGTCGCCGCGACGGCCGGGCATCTCGAGGTCTCGGAGGTCGTGCTCGGAGCGGCGGTCGCGGTGCCCGTGGCCGCCTACCTGCTGCTGATGTGGCTGGTGCATGCTCCGCTGGGCAGCAGGCAGCCCCTGCACGCCGGGGTCGTGCTGCCCGCCGCGGCCGCAGTGCTCGCGGCGCCGGCCCTCGCCCCGTCGATCGGGCCGGGAGGCGCCGTCGCGGTGATCGCGGTCGTGTGCGCCGGGCTCGTGGCGGTCGTCATCGGCCGCGAGCGGGCCCGTCGGCGCCGGTCGGCCGAGGAGCGGTCCGGAGCGGCGGTCGACGTGCCGGCCGACGAGCGGCTGGGAGCGGCGGCCGACGTGTCGACCGACGGCACCGGGCGCACCTCCGGCTAGGCGATCCCGCTCGTTCGCAGAACCTCAGCCGCGAGTGGGGGCCGAGCTCCGTCGGGCGCCAGCACCCCCGCGAGGCCGAGGCTCCGCGAACCGGGCCCCGGGGGCGTGCTCCCGGTGGGCGATACGCTCGAGGCCGCGGGCGCCGACGCGCCGCGGACGGGAGCGGCATGGCCACGGTGGACTCGGCGGAGCGGCGAGCGCGCCTGATCGGGCTCCTCGAGCGCGACGGCGCCGTGCGTCTCGACGAGGCGGCCGCCGAGCTCGACGTCTCGACCATGACCGTGCGCCGCGACCTCGCCGATCTCGAGGCCGAGGGCCGGCTCAGCCGGGTCCGCGGAGGGGCGGTGCCGGCGTTGCGTCCGCGCCCCTTCGCCGAGCGCCTCGCCGCTGGAGCCGCCGCGAAGCGCGAGATCGCGAGGAAGGCCGTCGACCTGGTGCCCGCCTCCGGCGCCATCGCCGTCGACGCCTCCTCCACCGCCGGCACTCTGCTGAGCGCCGCCGCCGAGTCCCCACGCCTGCTCGTCGCCACGAACTCGCTCGAGAACCACGCCTCGGCCCGGACCACAAGGGCGCGGGTGCTGCTCATCGGCGGCGAGCTGGAGGAGGAGACCGACAGCTTCGTCGGACCGCTCGCCTGCTCGAGCGCCGCCGAGCTGCACTACGACCGCTTCTTCACCTCCGCCTCCGCCGTCTCGAGGGAGGGCACCAGCGAGGTCACCCTGCAGGAGGCGCAGGTCAAGCGCGTGTTCGTCTCCGCCTCGACCGAGACGGTGCTGCTGGTCGACTCGACCAAGCTCGAGCGCTCGGCGCTCGCCCGGGCACTCGACTGGGACGCGATCAGCGTCATGGTGACCGAGCTCGCTCCGTCGGACGCGCGGCTGGAGCCGTTCCGCGCGCTGGTCGAGCTGCGCTGACCACCACGGAGGCGCGGATCCGCCGTCCGGCCGGGTCGGCGGAGAGTGCGAGTGGTCGCGGGACGGGTTCGCCCACGGCTCCAGCGCCCGCTTCGCGCCGAGTCGCGGATCGGGCGGTGCGCGAGTGGACGCGAACCGGGCTCCTCCGAGCCCCCGGCACCCGGTCCACGCCGAGTCGCGGATCACGCCGCGCGCGAGGAGACGCCAAGCGGGCTGGCCCGGGCCACCAGCACCCGGATCGTGGCTACTGGCGGGTCGCGCGGCGCGCGAGTGGACGCGAACCGGGCTCACCCGAACCCCCGGAGCCCGCTTCGCGCCGAGTCGCGTTCCGGGCAGTGCGCGAGTGGACGCGAACCGGGCTCCTCCGAGCCCCCAGCGCCCGGTTCACGCCGAGTCGCGGAGCACGCAGTGCGCGAGTGGACGCGAACCGGCCCCTCCCGCTCCCCCGACGCCCGACTCGGGCCCGCTCGCGGAACACCGGGCTCACCAGGGGACGCGCACCAGGTCCGTCCGCGCACCGCTCCGCGCCCGTTCGCCAGCCGACACCTCCCCGCCGTTGACCCGGACCGCCCACCCTGTTAGCTTCTGTAACAGTTAACAAGTTCGTTCAATCAGACGGAGAAGTCATGGCATCGTCCTCGACCGCCGCGGAGCTCATCGCCCGCTCGAACCGCCTCGGCGCCGATCCGAAGAACACGAACTACGCCGGGGGCAACACCTCCGCGAAGGGCGTCGAGACCGACCCCGTCACCGGCGAGCCCGTCGAGCTGCTCTGGGTCAAGGGCTCCGGAGGAGACCTCGGCACCCTGAAGGAGTCCGGCCTCGCCGTCCTCCGCCTCGACCGCCTCCGCGCGCTCGTGAACGTCTATCCCGGCCTCGACCGCGAGGACGAGATGGTCGCCGCCTTCGACTACACGCTCCACGGCAAGGGCGGCGCCGCCCCCTCGATCGACACCGCCATGCACGGTCTCGTCGACGCCGCGCACGTCGACCACCTGCACCCCGACTCCGGCATCGCCTTCGCGACCGCGGCCGACGGCGAGAAGCTCACCGCCGAGGCCTTCGGCGGCACCGTCGCCTGGGTCCCGTGGCGCCGTCCCGGCTTCCAGCTCGGCCTCGACATCGCGGCGATCAAGGACGCGAACCCCGGAGTGATCGGCGCGATCCTCGGCGGCCACGGCATCACCGCCTGGGGCGACACGAGCGAGGAGGCGGAGGCGAACTCGCTCCGCATCATCGAGACCGCGGCCGCGTACATCGCCGAGCACGGCGCTCCGGAGCCCTTCGGCCCCGCCCTCGAGGGCTACGCCGCCCTGCCCGAGGAGGAGCGCCGCGCCAAGGCCGCCGCCCTCGCCCCGCACCTGCGCGCCGTCGCCTCGCACGACAGCCCCCGCGTCGGCCACTTCACCGACTCGTCCGAGGTCCTCGACTTCCTCGCGAGCGCCGAGCACCCGCGCCTGGCCGCCCTCGGCACCTCCTGCCCCGACCACTTCCTCCGCACCAAGGTGAAGCCGCTGGTCGTCGACCTGCCCGCGACCGCCTCCGTCGAGGAGATCCTCGAGCGCCTCCCCGCGCTGCACGAGGCGTACCGCGCCGACTACCAGGCCTACTACGACGCGCACGCGACGCCCGAGAGCCCCGCGATCCGCGGCGCGGACCCGCTGATCGTCCTCGTTCCGGGCGTGGGCATGTTCTCGTACGGAGCGAACAAGCAGACCGCCCGCGTCGCCGGCGAGTTCTACGTCAACGCCATCAACGTGATGCGCGGCGCCGAGTCGATCTCGACCTACGCGCCCATCGACGAGGCCGAGAAGTTCCGCATCGAGTACTGGGCGCTCGAGGAGGCGAAGCTGCAGCGGATGCCGAAGCCCAAGCCGCTCGCCTCCCGCATCGCGCTCGTGACCGGAGCCGCCTCCGGCATCGGCAAGGCCATCGCCACCCGCCTGGCCGCCGAGGGCGCCTGCGTCGTCATCGCCGACCTCGACCTCGCGAAGGCGCAGGCCGCCGCGGCCGAGCTCGGATCCACGGACGTCGCCGTCGGGCTCGCCGCGAACGTCTCCGACGAGGCCGCCGTGCAGGCGGCGATCGACGCCACCGTGCTCGCGTTCGGCGGACTCGACCTCGTCGTCAACAACGCCGGCCTCTCGCTCTCGAAGTCGCTCTTCGACACCACCGTCGCCGATTGGGACCTCCAGCACAACGTGATGGCGAAGGGCTCGTTCCTCGTCTCGAAGGCCGCGGCCCGCGTGCTCGTCGACCAGAAGCTCGGCGGCGACATCATCTACATCTCGTCGAAGAACTCGGTGTTCGCCGGCCCGAACAACATCGCGTACTCGGCCACCAAGGCCGACCAGGCCCACCAGGTGCGCCTGCTGGCCGCCGAGCTCGGCGAGCACGGCATCAAGGTCAACGGCATCAACCCCGACGGCGTCGTGCGCGGCTCCGGCATCTTCGCGTCGGGCTGGGGCGCGAACCGCGCCAAGACCTACGGCATCGAGGAGGAGGACCTGGGCAAGTTCTACGCCCAGCGCACGATCCTCAAGCGCGAGGTCGTCCCCGAGAACGTGGCCAACGCCGTGTTCGCGCTCTGCACGTCCGACTTCTCGCACACGACCGGGCTGCACGTGCCGGTCGATGCGGGCGTCGCGGCGGCGTTCCTGCGATGACATCGTCATCGCGGGAATGCTGCCGCCACGCCCGAAAGGCGGCAGCCCCCACTCCGGAAGACCGCGGGACGCGACGGCGACCCTCACTGGGTCGCCTCTGCGCACCCGAGCGCGGCGTTCCTCCGATGACCGCCACCGAAGGGCTCCGGCGATGAAGGCCGTCGCCGCCGTCGACCTCGGGGCGACCAGCGGACGCGTGATCCTCGGCTACGTCGGCCACGACGAGCTGCGGATGCGCCACGTCGCCCGGTTCCCGAACCAGCCGGTCCGCACCCACGAGGGCGGCTCTTCCGCTCTGCACTGGAACATCCTGGAGCTGTACCGCTCGCTCACGGCGGGGCTGACGAACGCCCTCCGCGAGGAGCCGGAGGTCGTGTCGATCGGCGTCGACTCCTGGGCCGTCGACTACGCGCTGCTGCGCCAGGGGCGGATGCTCGGCGCTCCGTACCACTACCGCGACGAGCGGACGGCGCGCGGCGTCGCCGACGTGCACTCCCGCATCGGCGCGGAGGAGCTCTACCAGCGGAACGGCTTGCAGCACCTGCCGTTCAACACGCTGTTCCAGTTCGCGGCCGAGCGCGACGTGCTCGCACTCGCCGATCAGGCGCTGCTCGTGCCGGATCTCATCGGCTACTGGCTGACCGGGGTCGCGGCGACCGAGATCACGAACGCCTCGACCACGGGCCTGCTGAGCCCGCACACCCGCGCGTGGGACGACGACCTCCTCACGCGCCTCGACCTTCCGCGCGGGATCCTCGCGCCGCTGATCGAGCCGGGCTCCCGGCTCGGCTCGCTCCTGCCCTCCGTCTCCGCCGATCTCGGCGCGCCGGAAGGCCTGGGCGTCGTCGCCGTCGGCTCCCACGACACGGCCTCGGCCGTCGTCGCGGTGCCCTCGACCGACGACAACGTGGCGTACATCTCGAGCGGAACCTGGTCGCTCGTCGGCGTCGAACTCGAGAAGCCGGTGGTCTCGCTGGAGGGTCGGGCCGCCAACTTCACCAACGAGGGCGGCGTCGACGGGCGCATCCGCTACCTGAAGAACGTCTCGGGTCTGTGGCTGCTGTCCGAATCCATCCGCACCTGGGAGAAGCAGACGGGCGAGCGCATCGAGCTGCCGCTGCTGCTCTCCGAGGCCGCCGCGATCCGCGGGCCGATCACCACGTTCGACGCCGCCGACGAGCGCTTCGTCGCCCCGGGCAACATCCCGGGCCGGATCGTGGAGTGGTGCGTCGAGCGCGGACTCGCCCAGCCGCGCACCCGGGCGGAGTTCGTGCGCTCGATCCTCGAGTCGCTCGCCGAGGCGTACGCGGTGACGCTCGAGCAGGCCTCGGCGCTCTCGGGCGTGCGGATCGACGCGGTGCACGTGGTCGGCGGAGGATCGCAGAACGAGCTGCTGTGCCAGCTGACCGCCGACCGCACGGGCCGCACCGTCCTCGCCGGCCCGGTCGAGGCGACGGCGATCGGCAACATCCTGGTGCAGGCGCGGGCGCAGGGACTCGTCACGGGTTCGCTGGAGTCGCTGCGCGCGATCGTGCGGACGGCGTTCCCTCCGGTGCGGTACACGCCCCGGGCGCACTGAGGCGTCGGGGCAGTCGCCTCGCACTCACCGCGCCTCCGGATCAGCATCGGCTCGCAGGAACCCGGTCGGCTCGTCGAAGCCGGGGGATCCTGCGAGCCGAACCCGTTTCCGCGGGCCGGAGCCGTTCCCCCGAGCCGAACGGTCCCGCACCGGCCGGAATCGAGCGGATCGACGACTCGTCGCTCCCAGGCTCTTGCCAGGTCCGCACCCGTGCCGCTACGGTCGACGGAGCCGAACCACACGAAAGGAGCCAGGCCATGACGCACTTCGCGCACTTCACCGCCGGCTTCTCCGGCGTCCACTCCGCCTGACCGGTCGAGCCCCGCGCTCGTCATCGCTCAGACGGTGACAACGCTCGAGAAGCTCCCGGTCCCGCGGGTCCCCCGCGCGGATCGTCGTCCCGTCCCGGACCCCCGCTGGTCCCGCACCGCCTCCGCGGCGGTGCCTCCGCGCGCCCTCGAGGGCGCTCCTCCTCGCGCCCTCAGGGCGCTCTTCGGCGCGCCCGCGCGCCTGCACGACAAGGACACCCCATGAACACCGCACTCCGGGCGGCCCGGTACGCCCACCCTCCTCACCGCCGCCTCGCCGGCCTGCTCGACCGTCTCGCCCTGCGGATCGGAGTCGCGCTCGTCGAGTGGAGCAGGCGGGAGCGCCGCCCGCCTCTCGACCACGCCGACGTCGCCGCCCTCCGCCGCGAGCGCGCCGACCTGCTCGAGCGCGAGCGGAGGCATCAGCTGCTCCGCCTCCTGCGCTGACCGCGCCGAGCGGCTCCGGACGTCCGACGCGCCGTCCGGAGCCGCGGGCCGAGCCGACGCCGTCCGGGCCCTGGTCCTCCACCGCACCCTTCCGGCGTCCCGTCGCGCACGCCGCACCGCGCGAGTGGTCGGGCAACGGGCTCCGCGCCCCTCCCAGGGCCCGCGCCGCGACCACTCGCGATCGACGGCGGAGCGTACACGGACCGACTCGCAGACGCGGCCTCGCGCGCCCCTACCCTCGGAGGATGCGCTCTCCTCGTCTCCTGCAGCAGGTCGTCGGCAAGCTCAGCGGGCAGACCCCCGCCGCGCCGGTCAGCCGGCGCACCCAGCGGGCGCTGCTCGCCGAGCAGACCGTGCGCGGCGTGCTCGATCTCGCCGTCCGGCTGGGCGAGACGCTGCTGTCGCTCGGGTCCGCGGCGGCCGAGGTCACCGAGACGATCCAGCGCGTCTGCCGTGCGTACGGCATCGAGGTCCAGGTCGACCTCACCTTCACGTCGATCCTCGTGGTGCACGACGGAGGCGAGGACTCGCCGAGCGTGAGCGTGCTGCGCGTGGTGCAGACCCGCAGCGCCGACTACGAGCGGCTCGCCCGGGTCACGGCGCTCGTCGCGGCGATCACCGAGGGTTCGCCCGAGGTCCGGGTGGCCGACGCCGTCGACTCCTCCGACGCGCGCGACGAGGCGCGGCACCAGTTCGAGGCGGCGCACGACCGTCTCGACGCGATCCTCGTGCAGCCGCACCGCTACCGCCGGGGCGTCGTCACGCTCACCCTTGCGCTGATGGCGGCGGGGGTCGCGCTGCTGCTCGGCGGCGGACCGCTCGTCGTCCTCGTCGCCGCGGCGACCGCCGCGCTCATCGACTCCGCCGGCCGGCTGCTCGGGCGCTGGGGACTGCCCGCCTTCTTCCAGCAGATCGCCGGCGCCGCGATCGCGACGGGAGTCGCCGTGCTGCTGCTCGCCCTCGTGCCGCAGCTGCCGATCGAGCTGGCCGTGCTGCCGCCCGCGCTCGTCGTCGCGTCGGGAGTGGTCGTGCTCCTGGCCGGGCTCTCGTTCGTCGGGGCCGCGGACGACGCGATCAACGGCTTCCCGATCACCGCCGGCGGGCGGCTCCTGGAGGTCGGGCTGCTCACGCTCGGCATCGTGGTGGGCATCGCCGCGGTGCTCGACGTCGCGCGCACGCTCGGCGTGGACCTCGTGCTCGTCGACTCCTACGCCCGCCCCTGGCCCGCCGAGGTGCAGGTGCTCGGAGCGGGCGTCGCCGCCGGCGCCTGGGCTCTCTCGTCGCACACGCCGCCGCGCGCGGCGCTCCTCACCGCGATCACCGGAGCAGGGGCCTGGCTCGCCTCCGACACGCTCCTCGATCTGGGCGCGGCACCCCTCATGGCCAGCGCCGTCCCCGCCCTCGCCATCGGCCTGCTGGGCGAGGCGCTGTCCGAGCGGATGCGGATCCCCGCCGTCGTGACCACGGCCTGCGCCATCGTCCCCCTGCTCCCCGGGCTCACGCTCTACCGCGGCGTGCTCGATCTCACCTCGGGCGGCTCGCCGACGAGCGGGATCGACCTGCTGCTCCAGGCGGGCATGATCGCCGTCGGCCTCGCCGGGGGCGTCACCCTCGGCCGCCTCGCCTACCGCCGGCTGCGCACCCCGGTCGTCCGCGCCGTCGCCCCCGTCCGCGCGCGCACGCGCCGGGACCGCGGCCTCGAGGAGGCCCTGGCCGCCGACGTCCTCTACGCGGACCCGACCGCCTCCGCCGCCCCGGCGCCGGCCGGCGCCTCCGGTCCGCCCTCGATCGCCGCGGAGCCCCTCCCCCGCACGGGCACCCTTCCGATCGTCAGCACCATCGGACTCGCGGAGCCGCAGCCGTCGCCTCCGGACACGGGCGCGCCTGCGCGGGACCGCCCCTCGTCGAGCCGCCTCGACTCCGACGCCTAGCGCCCGGGGGAGACCGACTCGCGTGCTCCGCTCGCCCTGATCGTGCGTGCTCTCGGCACCGGGGGGACGGCGTGTCGGATGATAGGTCGATGAATCGGACCGATCGTCTCTACGGTCTCGTGGAGGAACTGCGAGCTGCGTCGCCGCGTCCGCGAAGCGCGCGTCGTCTCGCAGAACGCTTCGAGGTGTCCGTGCGAACCATCGAGCGGGATCTCGCTGCGCTGCAGCAGTCGGGTCTGCCGATCTGGGCGGAACCCGGCCGAACCGGTGGGTACGTCATCGACGGGTCGGCGACGCTCGGCCCGGCGGGGTTCACTCTGGATGAGGCCCTTGCGGTCCTGATCGGGCTCGGCGCGCTCCGCCACAGCCCGTTCCGGCAGGCTGCTCGGACTGCCGCCCGGAAGATGCTCGCAGTCATGCCGGACCGGGACGCGGCACGTGCCAGCGCCTTCGCATCCCGGGTGCACTTCCTGGAGAGCGAGGAGAACACGACCGCGCCGGTCGAGTTCGCGGAGGCTCTCCGTGCGAATCGTGTCGTGCAGCTGCGCTACCAGGACGCCGACGGTGCGGAGTCCAGTCGGGACGTCGAGCCGCTGGGGTCGATCGAGAAGGGAGGCCAGTGGTACCTGATCGCCTGGTGCCGACTTCGACAGGGCGTCCGGGCGTTCCGGGGAGATCGGATGCTCTCGATCAGGGTCACCGACGAACGTCCTCCGATGCGCAAGCTCCGCGCCGAGGACCTCGCGATCCAGTACGGACTGCTCAGGTCCGTCGTCGACGACTGATCCGCGACCGACGTCTTCCGTCGAACACCGACAGGACGGTGTCGCGACGACCAGCGACGCTGATGCCTCCACCTCATCAGCGTCACTGAAGGAACCCCATGTCGTTCGCATCCATCCGCATCGTCACTGACGACCTCGAAGGTCTCATCGCGTTCTACGAGCAGGTCACGGGTCGGCAGGCCGAGCGCCCCACCCCGCTCTTCGCGCAGTTCAGCGGCTCCGGCGCGAACCTCGCGATCGCGAGCACCGCGACCGTGGCGATGCTCGGGGGCGCTCTCACTCCTGCGACGAACCGATCCGTGTTCATCGAATTCGAAGTCGCTGACGTCGACGGCGATCTCGCCCGAGTGACTCTCAGGAGCGAGGACGTCATCCTCGAACCGACCACGATGCCCTGGGGCAACCGCTCCGCACTGATCCGTGATCCCGACGGCAACGTCGTCAACCTGTTCAGCAAGCCGACCATCGCCTAGGCGGACAGCCGCGCCGGCGCTGATCTCGTCGGCGATCCGAGCCTCCTCGGCCGTGATCGCACCAGGCGCCTGGTCGGACGGATCCCGCTGCTGGATCACGTCGACGTCGGCAAGGCCGAAGTGTCCTGCGCCGCTGGGGCGGAACCACGGTCCTGCTCGGCTTCCTCGGGTCCGGTGTCCGGGTCGGACCGGCCCCGGTCCTCCCTCAGGAAGCTGAGGGTCCGACACGCACCCACCCGCAGCACGTCCCGCGCGTCGACGTGGCGGCTCCGACTGCGGCCACTGAGGTTCCCGCCCAGGTGCGCGCACGCACGACGGAGGGAGCCACCGGGACCGGTCCCCCGATGGCTCCCTCCGCGTGCGCTCCTGGGAGGTGTCAGCCGATCGGAGTCGGGTTCACCGGGTTCGGCGGCACCGGCAGCGAGCCGTTGATGCGGTTCTGCGCCTGGCACTGGCTGGTGCAGTTCGTCGCCCCCTGCGAGAGCTCGATCGCGTCCTCGCCGAGCACGCCACCCAGGCGGCCGCCAGGAGTGACCGACCACTTCGTGACCGTGCCGCTCTGGAAGGTCTTCGTCGCGACCTGCGGGCTGTCCTTGCCGAGCAGCATCTGGTGGTAGCCGGTCGGGCTCTGCTGCGCGCTCACCGCGTCGACGCCGTCGCCGAAGTTGATCTTGCCGGTGTAGCTGTTCACGAAGTAGAACAGACCGGGCCCGAGGGTGTGCACGAGCTCGACGGGCGCGGCGAACTCGGGCTCCATCTGGAAGATGCCGCCCTGGGCGCCGTCCTTGGCCTGGATCTTGAGCTTCCCGCCGGCGGTGCGCAGGATGACCACGAGCGTGTCGTCCTTCACCTGCAGCGACTCGAGCCGCGCTCCCGAGAGCTGGGGGGCCGTCAGGGTCGGGACCTTCGAGGCGAAGACGACCGTCGGCGCCGTCACCATCCGCTGCGTGTCGGGTGCGCCGGTGAGCGTGTAGTCGTACACGCCGAGCGTGGACGGGCGGATGTCGAAGCGGTTGTTCACTCCGCGGACCGCGATCGCGCCCGAGACCGAGACGTCGTCGAGCTTGGCGTCGCGGCCCGGCGCGGGGTTGTAGGTGGTGCCGTTGACGGTCACGGCGTAGTCGCCGCCGACCGAGGAGGTCTTCGCGTGAGCCGGCGAGGCGGCGAGGCCGGTGAGGAGCAGCGCGGCCGCGGCGATGGCCACGGTGCGGGCGGTTCTGCGGAGGGGGGACATCGGTGGCCTTCCTGAAGGACCGGCGGGCCGCCGGTGCGCGGGATGTGAGTTCACTCTCGCGTCGCACGGCGGGGCCGTCGATCGGACCTTGGTACTAGTACCCCGCGAGGTGGTCCCGCACCCAGAGCGCAGCGCTGGTGCGGTCGCGCACGCCGATCCGAGTGAAGGCGTGGCCGACGTGCACCTTGACCGTCCGCTCGGCGATGCCGAGCTCTCGCGCGATCTCCTTGTTCGATCGACCGGAGGCGATCAGCCGCAGCACCTGCTCCTCGCGCGCGCTCAGCCCGGCGTCCGACGAGCCGTCGCTCGCCGGGAGGAGGGCCCTCGCAGCGCGCGGATCCAGCGGGACGTCGCCCCCTGCCGCCGAGCGCACGGCCGCCAGCACCGCCACGGGATCGGCGTCCTTCAGCTGATAGCCGACCGCCCCCGCCCGCAGCGCGGCCAGCACTCGGGCGCGGTCGTCGAACGAGGTGAGCACGACCACGCGCGCCGACGGCACCAGCACCCTCAAGCGGGCCGTGGCCTCGACTCCGTCCATCCCAGGCATCGAGAGGTCCATCAGCACCACCTCGGGAGCGAGCGTCGTCGCGAGCGCGAGAGCCTCCTCCCCGCCGGCCGCCTCCCCTACCAGCACCAGGTCCTCCGTCGCACGGACGAGTCCGGCGAGCCCGGCCCGCACCAGAGGATGGTCGTCGACGATCAGCACGCGGATCACGCCGGCACCTCCAGTCGCCAGTGCGCTCCCGCTCCGGGCGCCGTGCGCAGGCTCAGCTCGGCGCCGCTCTCGCGGGCGAGGTCGCGGAGGATCCGCACTCCGAGGTGCCCCCGCTCCGGATCGGCGAGCACGGCGTCTGCATCGAACCCCACGCCGTCGTCGACGATGTCCAGCACAACGGAGCGCCCCGCCCGGCCGCGGGAGCGCCGCAGGCGGACGAGCACGGTCCGGGCCTGCGCATGCTTCACGACGTTCGCCAGCGCCTCGTGGGCGACACGGTAAGCGAGTCGCTCGCCCACCGGATCGAGCCCCGAGCGGAGCGGCACGTCCACCTCGACCGGCACCCCGCGCGCCCGCGTGGTCGTCGCCAGATCCTCGAGCGCCGCCGCGAGTCCCGAATCAGCGAGGCTCGGAGGGTAGATGTCGACCAGGAGCGATCGCAGACCGCCGAGGCCGGTGCGCACCGTCCCCGCGACCGTGCGCAGCTCGGCCGCGAGCTCCGCGTCGCCGTCCACCTCCGCCCGCTGAGCACGCGCGTGCACGGCGAAGGAAGCGGCCGCGAGATCCTGCACGGCGCCGTCGTGCACCGTCGCGGCGATCCGGCGGCGCTCGTCGGCTGAGGCATCGAGGGCTCGCTGCAGCAGCGACTCCCGGTGGCGTCGGGAGCGCTCGATCAGCGTCAGCAGCCGACGCAGCACCGGGAGCATCAGCAGGACCAGGACCACGAGACTGCCCAGCGAGATCGCCGCGAAGCTGCGCCACAACTCGCCGCTGCGATCCACGACCTCGTCGTAACGGAAGTAGCTCTCGAACAGCAGCGTCTCGCCCGACGGCGTCCACACCGACCGGTACGCCTCGAGCAGGCGCTCGCTCCCGTGCTCGTAGACGTTCTCGGGTTCCTGCAGGTCCGACACCTCCGCCTGCACTGTCGAGTCCTCGAAACCCTCGAGGTCCTCGGCGTCGAGAGCGAAGACGCGTCCCATGAGCCGCCTCTCGTCCGAATAGAGGACCCGCCCGCCCGCGTCCCAGATCTTCACCCGGATCAGGGAGGCGTCGAGCACGTGCTCGCGCACGGCACGATCGAGCAGCATCACGGCGTCCCGGTCCCCGGTGAGGAGCCCGTCGGTGATCGCCGGCTGAACGATGACCTCCGCCAGCAGATCCGCCGTATCGGACGCGTCCGACACCGCCTCCGACTCGGCGAGCGATCGCGCGGCCTGCACGTCGACCACTCCGACGGCGGCGATCAGCACGATCGCAAGAGCCAGCACACCCGCGAACAACCGCCGTGGGTGCAGAGGTTGCTCGACGATCCGCTCACGGGCTGCGGCGACGACGATCCAGGGGGCATCCATCGATGGCGAGGCTAGCAACGACGCCTCCTGTCGTGAACCGGTGGAGCCCCGGCTCCGGACCCGGGCGAGCCCGCGCGGGACCGCTTCCCGTCGAGCCGCCTCGACTCCGACGCCTCGGGCCTCATGCGCACTCTCTCGCGTGCTCGCGGCGTCGATCCGTGCCCACCCGGCCTCAGCGCGCCGATCGCGGCGGCAGCAGGTCGACGCACTCGCGGCGGAGCGGAGTGAGGATCGCCTCCGCGACGTCCTCGAGCTGGTCGAGCTGAGCTCCCTCGAGCAGGGCGAAGACCCGCGCGCGGACCTCGGCGACGTAGCCGGGCTCGACCTCGGCGAGGAGTCCCGCGCCCGAGGCCGTCAGCCTCGCGAGCGTGCGCCGCGCATCCGAGGGGTCGGTGCTGCGGGCGAGGAGGCCGCGCTTCTGGAGCCGCCCCACGATGCGGGACAGGTGCGAGGGAGTGACGCTGGCCGTCGCCGCGAGGCGGCTCATGTGGATCTCGCGGTCCTCGCCGAGCGAGAGGCAGCGCAGCACCCCGAACTCGGCGTGGCTGAGATCCGCCGCCTGCTCGAGGTAGGCGTCGAGCTCGGCGGGCAGCCACATCATGACGCCCACCAGCAGGGTCCAGGTCCTGTCCTGCTGGGGCGAGAGTCGATCGGCCGGAGTCACCCTTTCAGACTACATTCACTTGCCGCGGAAAGCATTCGGGGATAGCTTCCTTTCCGCAGCAAGCATCTGCTGCACCCGCCCCGTCAGAAAGCAGAATCCCGTGCGCGCTGCCCGCTTCCACTCCTACGGAGCCCCCGACGTCCTCTCCGTCGAGGAGGCCCCCGAGCCCCGCGCCGGTGAGGGAGCGGTGCGGATCCGCGTCCTCGCGACGAGCGTGAATCCGATCGACGTGCTGCTGCGCGCCGGCCACCTCGCCCCCTACCTGCCCCTGGACCTGCCGGCGATCCCCGGTCGCGACGCCGTCGGCGTCGTCGACGAGGTCGGCACCGGAGTGACGGACGCGCAGGTCGGCGAGCTCGTCTTCGGACTGGGCGGGATCAGCGACACGACGGCCGAGTACGCGGTCCTCACCGCCTGGAGCGCCGTCCCCGAGCAGTGGTCGACCGAGCAGGCCGCGGCGGCCGGGCTGGCCTCCGCGGCCTGCTCGGT
>NZ_JAMRYM010000045.1:0-28156 GCF_023743255.1 Rathayibacter rubneri
GAAAGCGCGGAGGTCGTCGTCGCCGACGACTGGGCGGACGGGATGTCCGCCTCTCTGCGCGCCGGTCTCGCCGCGGCCACCGGCGACGCCGCGCTCGTGACGCTCGTCGACCTCCCCGAGGAGCCCGCCGCCGTCGGCGCGCGCATCCTGGCGGCGGCCCCGGACTCGCCCGACGCGCTCACGCGAGCCGTCCACTCCGGTCGCCCCGGTCATCCGGTGCTCATCGGGCGCGCGCACTGGGCGGCGCTGGAGGGCGGGCTGCACGGCGACTCCGGAGCCCGCGACCACCTGCGCGCCCGCGATGCGGTCGAGGTGGAGTGCGGCGATCTGGCAGACGGCCGCGATCACGACGGGCCCGCCTGATCCAGCGCGTCGCCGAGCGCCCGCCAGGCGAGTGTCGCGCAGACCGAGCGGACGGGGTTGGCCGCCACTGCGAGCAGCGCCTCCTCGTCGCCGAGCACGGGGTCGGCGACCCGCAGCCTCATCGAGGTCAGGAACGCCCCGACGCGAGAGCGCAGGGCGTCCTCGTCGAGTCCGTCGAGCCCGTCGACGAGCAGCGACGCCGAGCCCTGGGACAGCTCGCAGCCGCGTCCCGTCCAGCGCAGCGACACGGAGTCGTCGACGCGCACGACGCGCACCGCGAGCCGGTCGCCGCAGGTCGGCGTGAGCAGCTCGGCGCGCCCGAGCACGTCCTCCCCCGCGTCCTCCGCGATCCGGCCGACCGGGTGACGGGCGTGGGCACGGATCAGATCCGCGGCCTCGACGGCGCTCACGCCCGATCCTCGATCTCGGAGAGCTCGGCGTAGACGGTGCTGATCCCGGCGATCCGCTCGCGCGCCTCGCGCGGACGGGCGCCGAGGACCCCCGAGGCGAGCAGCGCGACCGCGCTCATCGCCGCGGCGTAGCTGTCGAAGGCCGCCTCGCTGTCGACCGGGCACTCGAGCCAGACCGCGGTGCGGTCGGCGAACCGGCGGGCCCGGGGATCGGCGAGCAGCACGACCGGCACCCCGCGGTCGGCGAGTCCGTCGAGCAGCGCCGCGAACGACGAGGGCCGGCGCCGGAAGCCCACCAGCACGACGACGTCCTCGGCGCCGAGCCCCACGATCTCCTCGCCCAGCGACTGCCCCGGCTGCGGGGCGACCCGGACGCGCGCCCGGGCCTGGGCGAGCTGCTGGCGCAGGTGGAGCGCCACGGGGTAGCTGTTGCGCATCCCGACGACCACGACCTCGCGGGCGTCGGCGACGAGCCGCACCGCCCGATCGAGGCGCCCGTCGCCGAACGTCGAGGCGAGGCGTTGCAGATTGGCGCGCTCGCTCTCGAGGTGGGCGGCGATGGGGTCGCCGTGGGCGGAGGCCGGTCCGACGGGGACCCCGGAGCTGCGCAGCGCGCGGGCGTGCTCGCGCACCTCCTGCGAGTTCGAGAAGCCGAGGCGGCGGAAGAGCCGCGACACCGTCGCCTTCGACACTCCGCTGTGCGCGGCGAGCTCGGTGGCCGTGTAGATCGCGAGATCGCCCAGGTGGTCCAGGATGAAGTCGGCCGCCCGCTGCTCCTGCCGCGAGAGCGACGCGTAGCCCGCGTCGATGCGGTGCCCGATGCTCGGCAGCGCCTCGGCGTCGGAGGGAGCGGCCGTCGTCATGCCCGCGACCTCGCGAAGGCGTGCACCGCCGCCTCGAAGGCGTCGAGCGCCACGGCCACGTCGGCCTCGGTCACGTTCTCCTCGGGGTGGTGGCTGACGCCGCCCTCGCAGCGGAGGAAGAGCATCGCGTAGTCGGTGAGCTCGGCGATCGCCATGGCGTCGTGGCCCGCCTTCGAGAACAGGACCATCGGCTCCTCGTCGCCGGTCGCGCGGATGCCCTCGCGGATCACGTCCTGGAGCGCCGCGGACGCGACGACGGCGGGAGCGCCGTGGGTCTCCTCGACGGTCAGCGAGAGACGGCGGCGGCCGGCCGACTCCGACATCGCGTGCTGGATCCCGTCCCACACGCGGTCGCGGACGTCGTCGAACTCGGCGCGCAGGTCGATGCTGAACTCGACCCGGCCCGGGATCACGTTGACCGCGCCGGGGAACGCCTCGAGGCGGCCGACGGTCGCGATGCAGCCGTTGTCGCGGGCGATCCGCTCGACGGCGAGCACCGCCTCCGCAGCCCCGGTGAGCGCGTCGCGGCGGCGGTCGAAGGGCACGCCGCCCGCGTGACCGGCCTTGCCGGTGAGCGTGACGGCGAAGCGGCGGGCGCCGGCGATGGAGGAGACGACTCCGAGCGCCCGATCGGCCTCCTCGAGGTACGGGCCCTGCTCGATGTGCGCCTCGAGGTAGCCGAGCAGGTCGTCGGCCGCGCGCGCCGCCGTCGAGATGCGGGAGGGGTCGAGTCCGAACTCGTGGAACGCCTCGACGAGCGTCGTGCCCTGCGCGTCCTCCAGCTCCCACCAGTGCTCGTCCCAGGTGCCGGCGACCGCACGCGATCCGAGCAGAGCGGTGCCGAAGCGGGTGCCCTCCTCGTCGCCGAACGCGACGACCTCGATCGCGAACGGCAGGCGGACGCCCGCGGCGTTGAGCCGCGAGACGACTCCGATCGCCAGCATCACGCCGAGGATCCCGTCGTAGCGGCCGGCGTCGATCACCGTGTCGAGGTGCGAGCCGAGCATCAGCGCGGGCTGACCCGGCGTGGCCCCCTCGTAGCGGCCGCACTGGTTGCCCGCGGCGTCCTGCCACGAGCGCATGCCCGCCTCCTCCATCCAGGCCGCCGCCATCGCGTTGACGCGGGCGTGCTCCGGAGAGAGGTAGACGCGCTCGATCGCGCCGCGCGTGCTCGAGACGGCCGCGAGCAGGTCGCAGCGCTCCATGATCGCGGCGGCGTCGACGGCGCTCACGCGGCGCCCCCGTACACGCCGTAGGCGCCGTCCACCCCGCCGCCCGGGGCGACGCGCGCACCCGCCCGGCGCAGCACCGCCTCGAGTGCCGCGAGCGTGGTCAGCACGGTGTCGGGGCGGGCGTTGTAGCCCATCGTGCCGATGCGCCACACCTTGCCGTGCAGCGGACCGAAGGACGTGCCGATCTCGATGCCGAAGTCCTCGAGCATCGCACCGCGCACCGCGTCTCCGTTCACTCCCTCGGGGATGCGGACCGCGACGACGTTGCTCATCTTGTGCGAGACGTCGCCGAAGACCTCGAGGCCGAGGCCCTGCACGCCGGCGAGCATCGCCGCCCCGTGCAGCCGGTGCCGGGCGATCGTGTTCTCGAGCCCCTCCTCCACGATGATCCGGGCGCACTCCCGCGCGCCGTAGAGCATCGTGGTGGCCTCGGTGTGGTGGTTGAGCCGGCGCGGACCCCAGTAGTCGAAGACCATGCCGAGGTCGAAGTAGTTCGAGCGGACGGGGTGCGCGCTGACCGCGTCGCCCTCGTCGCGGATGCCCGCCTCGATGCTCTTGCGCGACTCGATGACCGCGACGGCCTTCTCCGAGAAGGTGGCGGGCGCCGACCCGGAGGGTCCGCCGAGGCACTTCTGCAGCCCGGCCGTGACCGCGTCGAGCCCCAGCTCGTCGGTCCGGAACGGGTTGCCCGCCAGCGACGCCGTGACGTCGGTGTAGAAGAGCACGCCGTGCTTCTCGCAGATCGCGCCGAGCTCCTCGAGCGGCTGCGCCATCGTGGTCGAGGTGTCGCCGTGCACGACGGCCAGCACCTTCGGCCGCACCTTCTCGATCGCCTCCGCGATGACCGAGACGGGGAACACCTGGCCCCACTCCGCCTCGATGACGTGCACCTCGGCTCCGCAGCGCTCGGCGATCTCGCGGAGGAGGTGGCCGAAGCGGCCGAAGACGGGCACGAGCACGCGGTCGCCCGGCTCGAGCATCGAGACGAGGGCGGCCTCGATGCCCGCGCGGCTGGTGCCGTCGACGAGCAGCGTCTTCTCGTTCTCCGTGACGAAGACGCGGCGGTAGAGCTCCTGCGTCTCGGTCATGTACGCGGTCATGGAGGGGTCGTACTGGCCGACGAGCTGCGCCGACATGGCGCGCAGCACGCGGGGGTCCGCGTTGATCGGACCGGGGCCCATCAGGAGCCGCGGGGGCGGGTCGATCGGCAGGAACGTCGAGATCGCGGGCGCGGTCGGAATGGGAACCACCTCTTCACGGACGGGGACGCAGGAGGAAAACCTGTTTCAAGCGCTCAGCATACGGAACAGACGTTTCACCCGTGTTTCGGCGCACCCGGCGATCAAGACCGGCCGAAGGCGGCGGCGAGCTCGATCAGCGCGAGATCCGTGCCGCGCCCGCCGACCAGGCAGAGCCCGACAGGAGCCCCGTCCACGCTGAGCAGCGGCACCGACAGGGCCGGGTATCCGCCGATCCCCGCGACGCAGGTCATGCTCAGCGTCGCCGACCGCACCGCGTCGATCCGCTCGGCCGTTGCGTCGAGCGCCGGAGCGGGCGAAGAGGCGGAGGGCAGGAGCAGCACACGGCCGTCGAGGGCGGCGTCGAGCGCCTCCCTGAACCCGGCGAGACGCAGCCGGGCAGCGGCGACGGTCTCGGGGGCCAGCAGCGAGGCGGCGTCGAACCGGCTCTGCACGTCCGGAGCGAGAGCACCCGGATGCGCCGCGACCCACTCGCCGTCGGCGGCCCACGCCTCCGCCGCCTGCACGGTCCGGAAGGCCTCGAACATCCCGTCGACGGGCGGCAGCTCGACGCCCTCGGGGGCCCGGAGCACTCCGGAGGCGACCAGCGCCTCGACCACGTCCGTGAACGCACTCCGCACGGCCGGGTCGGCCGACGCGAGCAGGGCCGGCGCGATCGCGACGCCTCCGCCGAGCGGGCGCTGCCGGGATCCCCGCAGTCCGACCCGCGCCGTGCGCAGCAGCGTCGCGGCGTCGCGCGTCAGCCAGCCCACGGTGTCGAAGCTCGGAGCCAGCGGCAGCAGCCCGTCGACCGGCACCGCGCCGTGCGTCGTCCGCAGCCCCCAGAGCCCCTGGTACGAGGCGGGCACGCGGATCGAGCCCGCCGTGTCGGTGGCGAGGCCGACGGCCGCCTGCCCGAGCGAGACGGCGGTCGCCGGCCCGCTCGACGAGCCGCCCGGGATCGCGCCGGGCACGGCGGGGTTCGGCGGGGTCCCGTAGCCGGAGTTGCGGCCCGCGATGCTGTAGGCGAACTCGTCGGTCTGGGCGATGCCGCGGACGGCGGCGCCCGCCTCCAGGAGCATCGAGACGGCGGGTGCGGTCGTCGTCGACGGCCGGGACTCCGCGAGGCGGGCGGGGACTCCGGCGCCGATGCGCTGGCCCTGGACCGCGAAGAGGTCCTTGACCGCGACGTCGAGTCCGTCGAGGGCGCCCGGAGCCGTCGGCGGCACGAGCGGAGCGCCCACGACGCGCCAGACCCGTGCGTCGAGCGCCGGAGCGGGAGCCTGCACCTGCGCCGCGCGCACCCGCCACACACCCTCGGACCGCGACCAGAGCTGCGTCACCGTGCCCCGACCGCCGCCCGCCGGACGGTTCACCGACACGACCAGCGCCGTCGAGGCGTCGACGGCCCGCACGTGCAGCTGCTCGAGCGCGCGCCGGGGAGTGCCGCCCCGCCGCCCGCGGAAGCCGGTGATCGCCTCGTGCCCCACGAGAAGACCGGAGGCGTCGGCGCGCAGCGTCGTCGGCGCGTCCGCGAAGGCGTCCGCCAGCGCCGGCACGTCGTCGGCCGCCAGCGCCGCCTCGTAGGCCAGCACCGCGTCGACCAGTCCGTCCGGCAGCTCGCCCTCGAGCGTCGTCACCCGCGCGTCAGGCATCGAAGTCCGCCGTCCGGACGCGGGCGTGCACGCCCTTCACCAGGTCGACGACCTGCGAGATGTTGAAGTCGGTCGCCGCACTGAGGTACGCGTAGGCCAGGCTCGCGTCCATCCCGTAGCGGGCCTGCAGCAGCGCGATCGCCGCGCGCACGCAGTTCTGCACCGCGACGTCGAGGTCGGCGTCCATGCCGGTCGGCACCAGGAACTCGCTCGTCTCCCCCAGCGGCCCGACGAGGTCGCCGAACGCCGCGAGCGCGTCGGCGCGCGGCACCACCTCGAAGCGCACCCGCACCCGCAGGCTCGCCTCCATCGCCGTGAGCGCGACCTCCCCGTCGCCCTGCGCGAAGTGCGGATCGCCGACGTAGGCGAGCGCTCCTGGCACCTGCACCGGCAGGTAGAGGCTCGTCCCGGCCGTCAGCAGCGAGATGTCGATGTTCCCGCCGTGCGGACCGGGCGGCACGGAGTGCGGGCGCTCGTCGCCCGCGACCGCCACGCCCATGATCCCGAGGAACGGGTGCAGCTCGAATCTGGCCGAGCGCTCACCGCCCGCGACCAGCGGAAGCACTCCGCGCCGGATCCCGTCGGCACCGTCCTCGACGTGCGCGAAGGCGCTGAAGGGCCCCGCCGCGAGCGGGTACTCCCCCGGCAGCGCTCCGCGACCGTGCCGGTTCGAGATCACCCCGTACGGCACCCGCGGCTCGGCCTCGACCAGGGTCATCCGCAGCAGGTCGCCCGGCTGCGCGCCCCTCACGGCGATCGGACCGGTGACGACGTGCGGTCCGTCGGCCTCGACATCGCGGAACGGACCGGAGGCGGCGAGCTCGATCGCGTCGCGCAGCACGCCCTCGGGAGCGACGCCGTGCCCGCCGAAGAACGCGACCGGATCGCGGCCCTGGTCCTCCAGGACGCCCTCGTGGCTGAGGGTGTCGATGACGACCTCGGCACCGGAGTCGATCGTCAGCACCGCGTGGTCGCTCGCGCAGGGCAGGCGCCCCCAGAGCACGGAGTCCGCGCTCGCGGGCAGGTACTCCACGCCCTCCGGGATCGACTCACCGGGCTGCACCGCCCACTCCGCCAGCCGCATGCGCCGCCCGCCTTCCTGCGCGGGAGCCTCCCGCGACCGTCCGACAGTACCGAAGCCGTGTTTCGTCTCTTCGCGCGCATCCGTGGCAGGATCGGCGGGGCCGAGCCTCCGCTCCACCCCCGCGAGATGCACTCGAGCGCGCGACCCGCCGTCGCGAGCGTGCCGGAACGCCTCTCGCTGCTGTCTCCCCTCCCTCCGACGACAGGACCCCCGTGCTCCGACGCCTGCGCACCCGCACCGAGAACGTCCACCTCGGCCTCATGCTCGCCCTGACCTTCTCGACCGGCATCATCGACGCCGTCGGCTACCTCGGTCTCGACCGCGTCTTCACCGGCAACATGACCGGCAACGTCGTGATCCTCGGCATGGCGCTGGCCGGCGCGGACGATCTGCCGGTGATCGGCCCGATCATCGCTCTCGTCGGCTTCATGCTCGGCGCCGCCCTCGGCGGCCGCGTGCTGCGCCCCGTCAAGACCGGCTGGACCACGCGCTCGACCTGGCTGTTCACTGTCGTCGGCCTGCTGATGGCCGTCCTCGCGATCGTCCTCGGCGTCGTCCCCGAGCACCCGGAGCCGCTCGCGCTGAGCGTCACGGGCATCCTCGGTCTCGCGATGGGCCTGCAGGCGGCGACCGCCCGCCACATCGCGGTGAAGGACGTGACCACGGTCGTCGTCACCTCCACCATCACCGGCCTCGCCGCCGACTCCTGGCTCGGCAGCGGCAAGGGCCAGCCCTGGTTCCGCCGCCTCGCGGCCGTCGTGCTGATCGGGGCCGGTGCCGGTGTCGGAGCCCTGGCCCTCGACGTCGGCCTCTGGCTCGGCCTCGCGATCGCGGCCGCGATCACCCTGATCGCGTCGCTGTTCGGCCACCTCGTCGCGCACGTGAAGCACGCCCCGGCGCCCGAGAAGGCGACGGCCTGACGGAGCCGCGTCGGACCATCGGCTGAGCGGGGCGGCCGGCGCCCGACCGGCCTCGGCCCCTGCCTCGGCTGATGGTGCGCAGCGCCTACGCCACCCGCGGCAGCAGCTGGCAGTGCGGGCACAGGTGCGAGGAGCGGTTCATGAACGGCACCCGCACGATCGCCTCGCCGCACCGCGGGCACGGCTTCCCGGTCTGCCCGTAGGCGTTCAGGCTGTGCGAGAAGTACCCCGACGCGCCGTTCACGTTGACGTACTGCGCGTCGAAGCTCGTGCCGCCCTCGGCCAGTGCTCGCTCGAGCACCGAGCGCACCTCCGCGAAGAGCCGGCGGAGGCGCGGCTCGCTCAGCGACGCGCTCGAGCGCTCCGGGTGCAGCTCGGCCGCCCACAGCGACTCGTCCGCGTAGATGTTGCCGATGCCGCTGACGAGGGTCTGATCGAGCAGTGCCCGCTTGATCCCGCTGTTCCGGCGCCCGAGCGCCGTCACGATGCCGGAGAGGTCGAACGACGGGTCGAGCGGGTCCCGCGCGATGTGGGCCACCTGGGAGGGCAGTCGCGCAGCCCAGTCGCCGAGCGGTCCGTCACCGGAGTAGCCGCCAGAGGCGCCGTCCGGCGTCGGCTCGAGCGTGTCGATCGCCATCGAGCCGAAGATCCGCTGGTCGACGAAGTGCAGGGCGAGCTCCCCGTGCTCGGGGTGCTCGATGCCGATCCGGATGCGCGTCTGCCTCGCCGGCGGAGCATCCGCGGCCCGCAGCAGCACCTGCCCGCTCATCCCGAGGTGCACGAGCAGCGCCTCGTCGCGGCCGGCGGGCATCCAGAGGAACTTCCCGCGGCGCACGGCTCCGGCGAGTCGGCGGCCGACCAGCAGGCGCTCGAACGTGCCGTGCGGATGCACGTGGCGCTTCAGCGAGCGCTCGTCGACGATCTCGACACCGGTCACCAGGGATCCCGTGACGGCCGGGGCGAGGCCGGCGCGCACCACCTCGACCTCGGGCAGCTCGGGCACGTCAGGTCCCGGTGACGGGAGGGAGCGCCGCGAGCCGCGTCCACGCGTCCAGCGCCGCGGCCATCTCAGCGGCCTTCTTGCTCGTCCCCTCACCGCGGGCGGTGACGAGACCGCCGACGATCACGGTGGCCACGAACACCTTGTTGTGGTCGGGCCCGGTGGCGGCGATCTCGTAGCGCGGGGCGGGCGCACCGCGCTCGGCGGCCGCCTCCTGCAGGCTCGTCTTGGGGTCCATCGACACGCCGAAGCGTCCCGGATCCGCGCGGAGCGGAGCGATCAGGCGCAGGACGAGGTCCCGCGCGGCGTCGGGCCCGGTGCCGAGGTACACGGCTCCGATGATCGCCTCGACCGTGTCGGCGAGGATCGACGCCTTCTCGCGCCCGCCGGTGAGCTCCTCGCCTCGACCGAGCCGGATGAACTCGCCCAGACCGATACCGCGGGCGATCTCTGCCAGCGCGACCGTCGAGACGAGGCTCGCGCGCCGCTTCGCGAGGTCGCCCTCGCTGAGAGTCGGGTACTCCGTGTAGAGCATCACCGTGACGGCCTGCCCGAGGATCGAGTCGCCGAGGAACTCGAGGCGCTCGTTGTGCGGGATCCCCCCGTGCTCGAAAGCGAACGACCGGTGCGTCAGGGCGAGCTCGAAGAGCTCACCGTCGAGGCTCACGCCGAGCGTGGCCTCCAGACGCGACCGGTCGTCGCTGGAGGGTGATGCGGAGGTCTGGTTCACCATGGACCACTCGTCGCCCGCCGCTGAGCGGCGGACGGCCGGAGGAGTCGGATCAGACGTCGGCGACCTTGCGGCCCTTGTACTCGAGGAACAGCGCGGTGCCCGCGGAGTCCTCGACGACCTTGGCGCGGTGGGGAAGGCTGTAGACGACCTTGCCGTTCTCGACGGTCTTGACCAGCTTGGGGGCCTCGGCCTTCCACTGCGAACGACGGGCGTGGGTGTTCGCGCGGGACTTCTTCCTCTTGGGAACAGCCATGATTCTCTCTTCTCTACCTAAGGTCCCGTAACGGGGCTAGTCGGATTCGGTGCGGGCGTTCGCGCCTGCACCGCTGTCTGCGGAAGCTCCGGGCGCTGCGGCCCCGCCGTTCCCCGTCTCGCTCAACCCGGCGAGCGCGGCCCACCTGGGGTCGTGCGGCGCATCGGGTTCGCGCTCGGAGGAATCGGCCAGCCGCTCCCCCGTGACGGGGTCGAGGCCCGGACAATCCGGCCGGCAGACCGGCTGGAACGGCAGCGACAAAACCACCGCATCCCTGACCAGAGGTTCAAGATCCACGTGGTCGTCGTGAACCTCATAGTCGAAAGCTTCGTCAGAAGAGTACGCGAAAAGTTCCTGGAACTCGACATCGACAGGCAGGGAGATGTCGGTGAGGCACCGGCTGCACTCGCCGACGGCCTCCGCCGAGACCTCGACACTGGCCAGGATCCCCTCGTGCACCGACTCCACGCGGACGTCGAGCTCGATCGGAGCGCCCTCGCGGACGGCCACGATCCCCTCGCCGTACTGCTCGGGCGCGTCGATGTCGAGACGGTGCTCGCGCATCTCCCCCGGACGGCCGATGAGATCGCGCACGTGCACGGTGAACGGCGTCTTTCGGAAAGTAGTCACGAGGATCCATCTTACGCCCGGGAGCGCCGTCCGAGCGGGAGGCGCCGAAGTCGAGGGCGCACCGCACCCGAGGACGCGGCGCGGACCGGCCGAGAACGCGGAAGGGCCGGAGCCGTCGCGAGCGACGACCCCGGCCCGGGGGGCACGGATCAGGCGCCGCCCTCCTGCAGCGTCACCTCGATCGGCTCGAAGTCGGCGCCGCTCGTGTCGACGCCCTCCTCCTCGAGCTCGGCCAGCGCCTTCTCGACGTACTCGTTCGAGTAGGCCGTCTCCGGCGGGTCGTCGCTGATGATCGTCGCGCCGGTCTCGTTCTGCGTCTCCTTCGCGATGTCGACGGTCTGCTGCCAGGCGGCCTCGTCGATCATGCCGATGCCACCCGTCGAGGGCCAGATCAGCTTGTTGACCTCGTTGGTCATCCAGAGCTGGTGGCTCGTGCCGAGCGTCGATCCGGCAGCGGTCACGATGTCGGCCGCCTCCTCCGGGTTGTCCTTCGCGTAGATCCAGCCCTTGATCGAGGCCTTCACGAACGCGACGGTCTGCTCGGCGTACGCGTCGTCGCTCTCGAGCTTCTCGGCGTCGGCCCAGATGGCGTCCTGCAGCATCGCGGTGCCGACGTCGTTCCAGCTGATGACGTTCAGGTCGTCGGGCGTGTACAGCTCGCCCGTCTCCGGGTTCACGCTCTCGAGCACCTGCGCGTACTCGTTGTAGGTCATCGCCTGCGCCGCGTCGATGTCGCCGGCGAGGAAGCCGTTCATGTCGAACTGCTGCTGCACGAGCGAGATGTCGTCGAGCGAGACTCCGTCCTGCTGCATGCCGGCGAAGAGCTCCCACTCGTTGCCGTAGCCCCAGCTGCCGACCGTCTTGCCCGACAGATCGGCGGGCGAGGTGATGCCCGCGTCCTTGAACGAGATCTGCGTGGTGGCGCTGCGCTCGAAGATCTGCGCGACATCGGTGATCGCCGCGCCCTGCTCGATCGATCCGAGCACCTTCGGCACCCACGAGATCGCGTAGTCCGCGTCTCCGGAGGCGAGGACGTCCTGCGGCACGATGTCGCCGCCGCCCTCGGCGATGGTCACGTCCAGGCCCTCGTCCTCGTAGTAGCCCTGGTCGAGAGCGGCGTAGTAGCCGGCGAACTGGGCCTGGGCGACCCACTGCAGCTGCAGGGTGACCGGCGTGAGGTCGCCCTCGCCGGATCCCGAGCCGCCGTCGTCGGTTCCGGATGCGCTGCATCCGGTGAGCGCGAGACCGACGGCGGCGAGCCCCGCCGTCGTGGTCGTCGCGATGCGCGTGCGTCTGTTCACTGTTCCTCCTGGTGGTGTGGTGCAGGACGTGCCTGGGCGGTGCTGGGGAGCGACGTGCCGTGGTGCAGGTGGAGCGCCGGGCGGACCCGGGTGGAACGGTGGAGCGCCGGGCGGACCCGGAGGGGTGCGGCTGACGGATCAGCGCGCGCGACTGCGCCGCAGAGCCAGGGCCTCGAGCCCCGCGGTGGCGCAGTAGAACAGGAGGCCGACGAGCACGGCGCCGAGCACGTAGGCGTAGGCGAGCGCGTAGTCGCTGCCCGAGGCCGCCGTGGTGATCGACTTGCCGAGTCCGCCGACCGGGCCGCCGAAGTACTCGGCGACCAGCGCCGAGATGACGGCGAGGGAGGAGGCGATCCGCAGTCCCGTGAAGAAGAACGGCACGGCGGCGGGGAGGGTGATCGTGAGCGTGCTCTGCCACGGCGTCGCGGCGTAGGCCCGCATCAGATCGCGGTGCACCGGAGTGGCCTGGCGCAGCCCCCGGAGCGTGTTCACGTAGACCGGCACGAAGACGGCGAGAGCCGCGACGAGCTGCCGCGCGGTCTCGGCGCTCGCTCCGAACATCGTGTACAGCACCGGCGCCAGCGCGACGATCGGCACCACCGCGGCCGCGGCGACGATGGGAGCGACGAGGCCGTCGAAGAGCCGCAGCAGCGCCGCGAGGCTCGCGACGACCACCGCGATCACCGCGCCGGCGACGAGTCCGATCAGCGCGTTCCCCCCGGTGACTCGGCTGCCGGAGGCGACCGACCCGAGGTTCTGCGCGAACTCCGCCCCGATGGCCACCGGCGACGGGAGCACGAACGGCTTCACGTCGAGCGCCGTCACGACCACCTGCCAGAGCACCAGCGCCGCCGCGCCGAGCAGCAGCGGCGCGAGGACGCTGCGCGCCAGCGCCGGGGCCGTCATCGGTTCTCCACCCCGCGCGGCACGGCCGCCGCCTCGCCGTGCAGCAGCTCGCGCACAGCACCGACGTCGCGGAAGAAGGCCTCGTCCTCGCGGACGCCCTCTCCGCGCTCGGCGGCCTCGGGCAGGCGGATGGCGAGCACGTCGCGGATCCGGCCCGGGCGCGGCGACATCACGACGACCCGGTCCGACAGGAACACCGCCTCCGGGATCGAGTGGGTCACGAACACGACGGCCGCCCCGGTCTCGGTGCGGATGCGCAGCAGCTCCGTCTGCATCCGCTCGCGGGTCATCTCGTCCAGCGCGCCGAAGGGCTCGTCCATCAGGAGCAGCCGAGGGCTCTCCGCGAGCGCGCGCGCGATCGCGACGCGCTGCTGCATCCCCCCCGAGAGCTGGTCGGGGTAGGAGTCGGCGAAGTCGCCGAGCCCCACGAGCGCGAGCAGCTCGTCGACGCGCGAGCGCCGAGCGGCCGCGCTCGCCCCGTGCAGCTCGAGCGGCAGCGCGATGTTGGCGCGGATGCTGCGCCAGGGCAGCAGTCCCGCCTGCTGGAAGGCGATGCCGTAGTCCTGGTCGAGGCGGGCGCGCCGGGCGGTCTTGCCGAAGACCGAGATCGCACCCGACGACGGCTCGTCGAGATCGGCGATGAGGCGCAGGAGCGTCGACTTGCCGCAGCCGGACGGCCCGATCAGCGAGACGAACTCGCCCGCCGCGATCTCCAGCGACACCTCCTGCAGGGCGGTGACGCTCGCGCCCTTCTTCGTGCTGAACGTCTTGGTGACGGCGTCGACGACGACGGCGGACTCGGCAGCGCTCATGCGGGCTGCTCCCCTCTGCGGTACGGACGGAGGGCGACCCCGATCAGCGCGACGGCGCCGGCGGCCGCGAGGCCGACCAGCACCGCGCCCAGGATCGGCGCCCAGGGCTTGGCCGGGTCTCCCCCGGCGGCGGAGGCGAACTCGATGATCATGCGGCCGACTCCGCCGCGCAGGCCGATCGAGACCTCGGCGACCACGGTGCCGATGACCGCGCTGACCGCCCCGAGGCGCAGCGCCGGCAGCAGGTAGGGCACGCTCGCGGGCAGGCGGAGGCGCAGCAGCGTCTTCCACCAGCCCACCCCGTAGACCCGCATCAGCTCGACCTGGTGCACGGCCGGGGATCCGAGCCCGCGCAGCGCCCCGATCGAGACGGGGAAGAAAGCGAGGTAGGAGGCGATCAGCGCCACCGACATCCAGTTCTCCCAGGTGAACGCGCCGAGCTCGAGCTGCGAGCCCCAGCGGCGCACCAGGGGCGCGATCGCGATGAGCGGCACCGTCTGGCTGAGCACGATCCACGGCAGCACCGCCGACTCCGCGGTGCGGAAGCGCTGCATCAGCAGGGCGAGCAGCATCCCGACGACCACCCCGACGACCCAGCCGACCGCGGCGATGCCGAGGGAGAAGGCGCTGGCCTGCAGCACGGCGAGCCACAGCGCGGGCGCCCCGCGGGCACCCGTCACCGGCTCGGCGAGGCGCGCCGCGATCTCCCACAGGTGCGGCATCGCGATCGCGCTCGTGCGCGGGAGCACGGTGACGCCACCGACGACCACTCCCGCCTCGGGTCCGAGCGCCTTGTACGCCTCCCAGACCGCAGCGAGCAGGAGCAGGCCGGCCGCGCCGAGCAGGATCCCGCGCGTCGCGGCCGGAGCCCTCATGCCTTGGCCGTGATGTGCGGGCCGAGAGCCGGGATCACGCGCTCGCCGTAGACGCGCAGCGTCTCCTCCTTGTTGTCGTGCTGGAGGTAGCCGGCGAACTGGGTGACGCCGATCGCGGCGAGCGCCTCGAGCTTCGCGATGTGCTCCTCGGCCGTGCCGAGGACGCAGAAGCGCTCCACGATCTCGTCCGGCACGAACGAGGTGTGGCTGTTGCCCGCCCTCCCGTGCTCGTTGTAGTCGTAGCCCTCGCGCCCCGCGATGTAGTCGGTCAGGGCCTGGGGCACCGCACCGCTCGTCCCGTAGCGCCCGACGATGTCGGCGACGTGGTTGCCGACCATGCCGCCGAACCAGCGGCACTGCTCGTACATGTGGGCTCGGTCCGTGCCGATGTACATGGGCGCAGCGATGCAGAACTGCAGCGACTCCGGGTCGCGGCCCACGTTCGCGGCCGCCTCCTTGACCGTGCTGATCATCCAGCGCGCGATGTCGACGTCGGCGAGCTGCAGGATGAATCCGTCGCCGACCTCGCCCGCCAGCTTGAGCGCGAGCGGTCCGTAGGCCGCCACCCACATCTCCAGCGACGAGCCGCGGCTCCACGGGAACTGCAGGGTCGAGCCGTTGTACTCGACCGAGCGGCTGTTGGCGAGCTCGCGGATGACGTGGATCGACTCCCGCAGCGCCTTGAGCGTCGTCGGGGCGCCTCCCGTCACCCGCACCGCGGAGTCGCCGCGGCCGATCCCGCACACCGTGCGATTGCCGTACATCTCGTTGAGCGTCGCGTGCAGGGAGGCGATGACCGTCCAGTCGCGGGTCGCGGGGTTGGTGACCATCGGGCCGACCGTGATGCGGTGGGTCTTCTCGAGGATCTGCGAGTAGATGACGTAGGGCTCCTGCCAGAGCAGGTGCGAGTCGAAGGTCCACGCGTAGTCGAAGCCGTAGGTCTCGGCCAGGACGGCGAGGGCGACGGTGCGCGAGGCGGGCGGGTTGGTCTGGAGGACGACTCCGAAGTCCATGGGGTTCCTTCTGAGATGCGGTCGTGCAGGTGCTGGCGGACGTGTCGTGCGACCCATTGAGGGTCGCCGTTACGCTTCGAGGTCTTCCGTGGGGCCGCGACGGTGGTCGCGGGGCTGGCCGCCTTTCTTGATCGGAGCTCGGAGCGATGCTCCGAGCTCAGATCAAGTACTGCGAGAGGCCCCGCTTGATGTACTTCCCGTCGCCCTTCGTGCCGATGTACTGCCCGTCCTCGACGACGACCTTCCCGCGCGAGATCACGGTGTCGACGTGGCCGTCGATCTCGAACCCCTCCCACGCCGAGTAGTCCATGCTCATGTGGTGGCTGCGCCCCTCGCCGATGCCGATCGAGGTGTGCCCATCCGGGTCGTAGACGACGACGTCGCCGTCGGCTCCGGGCTGGATCACGCCCTTCTTCCCGTACATCCCGAACATCCGCGCGGGAGTCGTGGAGGTGAGCTCCACCCAGCGCGGCAGCGAGATCTGCCCGGACACGACGCCCTGGTACATCAGATCCATGCGGTGCTCCACCGAGCCGATCCCGTTGGGGATCTTCGAGAAGTCGCCGACGCCCATGTCCTTCTGGCCCTTCATGCAGAAGGGGCAATGGTCGGTCGAGACCATCTGGATGTCGTTGGTCCGCAGCGACTGCCACATGTGGTGCTGGTGCCCCTCCGCCTTCGAGCGCAGCGGCGTCGAGCACACCCACTTCGCGCCCTCGAAGCCCGGCGCGCCCAGCTGCTCCTCGAGCGAGAGGTAGAGGTACTGCGGGCAGGTCTCGCCGAACACGTTCATGCCGCGGTCGCGGGCCTGCGCGATCTGCTCCACGGCCTGCTTCGCCGAGACGTGCACGACGTAGAGGGGCGCACCGGTGAGATCGGCGATCATGATCGCCCGGTGCGTCGCCTCCTCCTCCGCCTGCCACGGCCGCGACGTGCCGTGGAAGTAGGGCGAGGTGTTCCCGGCCGCCAGCGACTGCTTCACCAGCTCGTCGATGATGGCGCCGTTCTCGGCGTGCATCATCATCATCGCCCCGTTCGAGGCGCCCTTCTGGAACGCCCGCAGGATCTGCCCGTCGTCCGAGAGGAACACGCCCTTGTAGGCCATGAACAGCTTGAAGCTGGTCACGCCCTCGTCCATCAGCTCGTCCATCGCGACCAGCGACGAGTCCTGCACGTCCGAGAGGATCTGGTGGAAGCCGTAGTCGATGGCGCACTCCCCCGCGGCCTTCGCCTGCCAGGCCTGGTAGCGGTCCACGACGCTCTCGCCCGGGTACTGGACCACGAAGTCGACGATCGAGGTCGTGCCGCCCCACGCCGCGGCCCGCGTGCCCGTCTCGAACGTGTCCGAGGCGAACGTGCCGCCGAACGGCATCTCCATGTGCGTGTGGGCGTCGATCCCACCGGGGATCACGTACTTCCCCGCCGCATCGATCACACGGTCGACGTTCGCCGCGAGATCGAAGCCGAGCAGCGTGGATCCCGGCGCGAGGACCGCGGCGATGGTCTCGCCGTCGATCAGCACGTCCGCCGTGCCGGTGCCGGTCGCGTTCACGACCGTGCCGTTGGTGATGAGTGTCTTCATCGTCGCTCCTGGGTGGATCGGGCGGTCACGGCTTCGGGATGCTGGTGTACGACTCCGGCCGGCGGTCGCGGTAGAACTGCCAGTCGTCGCGCATCTCCTGCACCATGTCGAGATCGAGATCGCGGATCAGGATCTCCTCGCTCTGCCCGGAGCCGCGCTCGCCGACGAAGTTCCCCCGCGGATCGATGACCTGGCTCGTGCCGTAGAAGTCGACGGCGAGCTCGCCGTACTCGTTGTCCTCGCGGCCCACGCGGTTGGGCTGGAGCACGAAGTAGCCGTTCGCCACGGCGGCGGCCGGCCCCTCGACCTCCCACAGGCGGTTCGAGAGCCCGGGCTTGGTCGCGTTGGGGTTGAAGACGAGGTGCGCCCCGTTCAGACCCAGCTCGCGCCACCCCTCCGGGAAGTGCCGGTCGTAGCAGATGTGCACGCCCACCTTGCCGACGGCGGTGTCGAACACCGGGAAGCCGAGGTTGCCCGGGCGGAAGTAGAACTTCTCCCAGAAGCGGTCGAGGTGCGGGATGTGGTGCTTGCGGTACTTGCCGAGGATCGTGCCGTCGGCATCGACCACGACCGCGGTGTTGTAGTACACCCCGGTCTGCTCCTCCTCGTAGATCGGGAGGATCATCACGACGCCGAGCTCCTTCGCCAGCGCCGCGAAGCGCTGCACGATCGGCCCGTCCGCGGGCTCGGCGTAGCGGTAGTACTTCTTGTCCTGCGTGATGCCGAAGTAGGGGCCGTAGAACAGCTCCTGGAAGCAGACGATCTGCGCTCCGTCGGCCGCGGCGTCGCGGGCCATCTGCTCGTGCTTGTCGAGCATCGACTCCTTGTCGCCGGTCCAGGTGGTCTGGGTGATCGCTGCGCGGACGATGGTCATCGGTACCTCCATGACGTGGGGTCATCCGCCGGCGGGTCTCCATCGGCGGAACTCCTCGGGCGCCTCGGCGCCGTGCGGATGCGGAGCCGAGAGACCGTGGTCCCCACTGTGGTGGGCCGTCCGCCCGAAGGCAACGCTCCCGGCCGAGCTCCGTGGACAGGGGCCATCGTCGTCCTTCGACGTTTCCCGCGTGTTTCGAACGGGGATCCGCAGCATTAAGGCTCACGCGCCACCGTTTCCGTCGGTGCGCGCCACCCGCGGTACCGTGAACGGATGCGCATCACGATCCTGGCCGGCGGCGTCGGCGGAGCCCGCTTCACCTCCGCGGTGCGGGAGCACCTCCGCGATCTGGAGGCCGCGGGCGGAGGTCCCTCCGAGATCACGGTCGTCGCCAACACCGGCGACGACATGTGGCTGACCGGCCTCAAGGTCTGCCCCGATCTCGACTCCCTCACCTACGCCCTGGGCGGGGTGAACGACACCGAGCGCGGCTGGGGCCGCGCGGGCGAGTCGGAGCGGGTCTCGGCCGAGCTCACCGCGTTCGGTGTCGGCTGGCCCTGGTTCACCCTCGGCGACCTCGACCTCGGCACCCACATCGCCCGCACCTCGATGCTCCGCGACGGTCTCACCCTCTCGGAGGCGACCGAGCGGATCACTGCGCGCTGGCCTCTCGGCGTCCGCCTGCTCCCCATGTCCGACGACGACGTCGAGACGCACGTCGAGGTCGAGCTCCCCGGCGAGGGGGTGCGCCTGCTGCACTTCGAGGAGTGGTGGGTGCGGCTGCGCGCCTCGGTCCCGGCGCGCCGCTTCGTGCAGCAGGGGGTCGCGACCGCGCGTCCCGCGCCCGGCGTCCTCGAGGCGATCGCGGACACGGATGCGGTCCTCGTCGCTCCGTCGAACCCCGTCGTGTCGATCGGCACGATCCTCGGTGTGCCCGGCATCGCCGACGCGGTGCGCGCGACCTCGGCGCCCGTCGTCGGAGTCTCCCCCGTGATCGGCGGGGCGGTCGTGCGCGGCATGGCCGACGCCTGCCTCGCCGCGATCGGCGTGGAGACCTCGGCCGGGGCCGTCGGCCGGCACTACGGCGCCCGCTCCTCGGGCGGGCTGCTCGACGCCTGGCTCGTCGGCGAGGAGGACGCGGACGCCGTCGCCGGACTCGAGTCCACCGGGCTCCGCGCCCACTCGGTGCCCCTCTGGCTGCGCGACCGGGCCTCCTCGGCGCGCCTCGCCGCCGACGCGATCGCCGCCTCGCGCGGCTGACCCGACCGGATCGTCCGCCGCCGCTCCCGCGCTCCGACCGCGGTGGAACGCACCGCGGGACCCGATCCCTTGTACGGTCGTCCCGGATCGACTTCCCGGCGCTCGCACCGGATCCGGAGTCGCACGACCCCGTCCTGGACCGCCTCCCGCGTGATCCTCCGACCGGACCGCAGGGCGCGGACGCCCGCAGGAGGACGCATGGAGCACAGCACCGGGCCGACGGATCCCCGGGTCCGCGCGTCGGCCGTCGGGCCGGATCGAGCGGCGGAGGCTCCCGGTGCCTGAGCGCTCGGTGATCGTCCGCACGGCGGAGGACGGCCTCGAGGACGTCCACACCGCTCTCGAGGAGCTGTGGGTCGAGGCCCCCGAGCTCGGCTCGTGGGACCGCATGGCGTTCACGACCGCCGTCGTCGAGCTGGCGACCAACGTCCTCCAGCACGGCCGGTCCGACCGGGACGTCGTCTGCCGGATCGACCTCGGCCTGGACGAGCACGAGATGCGCGCGGTCCTCGAGGACACCGGTGACGCGGTCGGAGTCGACGTCGCCGACCCGCGGGCCATGCCCGACGAGTGGGCGGAGGCGGGCCGCGGCATCCCGTTCATCCAGGCGCTCGTCACCCGCTTCGACCACCGGCGGGTCGACGGCCGCAACGTCTGGACGATCGTCCGCGAGCGCAAGCGCTCCTGACCCCGCTCCCTCGAGCGGGACACCGGGGCGAGGAGTCCGCACCCAGGCCGATGTGCCAGCGTGGACCCCGCTGCGCGTCCGCCGACGCCGCAGACCCCCGTCGGAAGGAACACGTCATGCCCGGTGCCCTCGTCCTCGCCGGAGGCGGCCTCGCCGGGATCGCCTGGGAGCTCGGAATCGTCCGCGGCATCGCAGACGCCTCTCCCGAGGCGGCCCGCCTCCTGCTCGATCCCTCGACCGTCTTCATCGGAACGTCCGCCGGCTCGGCGGTCGCCGCCCAGCTCAGCACCTCCGTCGGACTCGACGAGTCGTACGCCTCGCAGCTGCGCGAGGAGTCCGCCGAGATCGGTGCCGTCATCGACGCCGAAGGGCTGCAGGCGATGTTCGCCGCAGCGGTCGAGGGCGCGGCGTCGGCCGAGGACGCGCGACGCCGCATCGGCGCGCTCGCCCTGTCGACCGCCACGCTGCCCGAGGAGTCGCGCCGCGCCGTCATCGCCGCTCGCGTCGCCGACGCCGACTGGCCCGAGCGCCGCCTGCTGATCACCGCGGTCGACACCGCGACGGGCGCGCTCGCCGTCTTCGACCGCTCGAGCGGAGTCGGGCTCGTCGACGCGATCGCCGCCAGCTGCGCGGTGCCCGGCGTCTGGCCCCCGGTCACCATCGACGGCGTCCGCTACATGGACGGGGGCGTGCGCTCCGGCAGCAACGCCGATCTCGCGGCCGGAGCCGACTGGGTCCTCATCGTCACTCCGCTGCCCGGAATCGGCTCCCCGGGAGCCGGCACGCTGCCGACGAACGAGCTGGACGCCCTGTCCGGCTCCCGCGTCGAGGTCGTCTACGCCGACGAGGCGTCGATCCGCGCGTTCGGACCGAACTCGCTCGATCCGTCGGTGCGCGCCGCGTCGGCCGAGGCCGGTCGCTCCCAGGGGGCCCGGATCGCGGGAGTGGTCGCGGCGCTGGTCGGCGCGTGAGCCGGGGCGCCCTCGGGCGCCTCAGTGCACCACCCGGTAGCGGAGGAACACCGTGCCGTCGGCGAAGCGCCGCTCCTCGATGAGATCCAGTGCGCCCCGGAGCCCTCGCGGCAGGAACCGCGTGCCCGCGCCGACGACGATCGGGACGACGTACCAGCGGATCTCGTCGACGACCCCCGCCAGGAGCGCCTGGGCGGCGAGCTCGGCTCCCCCGATCGACACGTCGTGGTCGAGCGCCGCGACGTCCACTCTCGCCCGCGCGGGATCGAAGCGGCGCTCGAGCCGCGTGCGCTCGGTGCGCACCTCGTCGAGGGTCCGGGAGTAGACGACCTTGTCGGCCGCGCGCCACATCCGCTGGTAGTCCTGGATGAAGGCGAAGTCCTCCGCGAGCGCGAAACCCGCCTCCCACGGCAGCATGGTCTCGTACATCCGGCGCCCGTACAGGTACGTCCGCACCCGCTGCTCGGTCTCGGTGATGAAGCGGTGCACCTCGGGTCGCGGCTCGGCCCACGCGAAGCCGCCGGCCTCGTCGGTGGTGAACCCGTCGATCGAGGCGATCCCGCTGTAGACGAGCGCGCCCACGTCGGCCTCCCCTGCGGGCGGCTTCGGGTTCCGCCCACGAGCGCGAGGGTAGATGCGAGAGCGCTCCCACACAAGGATCAGCGGCACATCCGGCGGCCATCGACGGAGGGCTGCGGCATTCCACCCCCGCCGTCCCCCGCGCGACCGCGTAGGGTGGCCGAGGCCGTGCCCGCGGCCGCGAAGGGTTCCGGATGAAGATCAGCCAGCTGCGTCACTTCGTGGCGGTCGCCGAGGAGCTGCATTTCGTGCGCGCCGCAGAGAAGCTCGGCATCTCGCGGCAGAAGCTCGACTCCTCCGTCGCCGCCGTCGAACTCGAGCTCGGACGCCCGCTGTTCGAGCCGGGCGCCGCGCGCACGGTGCTCACCGCGGCGGGCCGCCAGCGGCTGGCGCAGGCCCGCGAGGAGCTCGCCGCACTCGGCGACGAGCCCGGCATCAGCGCCCCCGCCGGAGGCAAGGCCAAGGCCTCCAAGGGCACCGGCCGCGCCCCGGTCGTGAAGGGCCAGCCCAAGCCCTACAAGCGCCGCCAGTCGCGCTGATCCGCGACCGCCGCGCTTCGACCAGCGCGAGGAGTGGGCCCTACCGGGCTCGAACCGATGACATCCACGGTGTAAACGTGGCGCTCTACCAACTGAGCTAAAGGCCCTCGTGGCGGGCGGGCCGCACGAGCGTCCTCATCGTACGGCACCGTCGCTCCTGAGCCGGGGCGCCGACGCGCGGGTCGCCCGCCGCTACTCTCGCCCCATGACCGACGACGCCCCCGGAGACCGCGCCCGGCGGCGCGCGGAGAACCGCTGGCCCGCCTCCACCGCGATCCTCCTGGCCGTCGTCCTCAACGTCGTCGGGCACGACGACCGGACCTCCGCGGTGCGACTGGCCGCCGCGGCCCTCACACTGGCGCTCCTCGTCCCGCTGTTCGTCGTCAATCCGCACCGGCTCGACAGCGAGACGAGGTGGTCGCGCACGGTGTCGATCTCGCTGTCCGTCGTGCTCGCGGTGGCGAACCAGGTGAACGTCGTCGCCCTGGTCACTGCGCTCGTCGACGGATCGACGGACGGTCCGCTGCTCCTGCTCACCGCTCTGCAGGTGTGGGTCACGAACGTCGTCGCCTACGCGCTGGTCTTCTGGGAGCTCGATCGGGGCGGCCCCGTCGCGCGCGGCACGCTCCCCCGCGCCGGCCTCCCGGCCGCCGACTTCGCGTTCCCGCAGGACGGGTACCGCGACACCGTCGCGGAGGTCTCGGCGTCCTCCTCCGAGCGCGCCGACTGGCGCCCGGGCTTCGTCGACTACCTCTACGTCTCGACGACGAACACCATGGCGTTCAGCCCGACCGACACGATGCCGCTCTCGAGCCGCGCGAAGCTGCTGATGGCCGTCGAGGGCGTCACCGGCTTCGTCCTGCTCGCGCTGGTCATCGCCCGCGCGGTGAACATCCTGACCTGATCCGGCACCCGATCACTCCGACCGCGATGCCACTCCGGTACTCGGCACTCCGCGACACCCCTGCCGGAGAGGCGCCTCGCGGAGCGGACCGGGAGCGGAAGGCGTCAGGCGTGGGCCGGCTGCAGGGCCTCGATGGCGGCGCGGTACGCCTCGATCGAGCGCGGCTCGCCCGGCGCGGTGATGAACGTGTCGCGGATGACGCCCTCGCGGTCGATGAGGAACGTCGCGCGGGTCGCGTAGCCCTTGCTCTCGACGAACACGCCGTACTGCTTGGCGACATCGCCGTGCGGCCAGAAGTCGGACAGCAGAGTGAAGTCGTAGCCCTGCTTCTCGCCCCAGGCGCGCAGCGTGTGCTTCGAGTCGACCGAGATCCCGATCACCTCGACGTCGGCGTGCTCGAACAGGGAGAGGTTCTCGCGCAGGGCGCAGAACTCGCCCGTGCAGGTGCCCGAGAAGGCGAGGGGGAAGAAGACCAGAGCGACGTTGCGCCGTCCGTGGAAGTCGCCGAGCTGGATCCGCTCGCCGTACTGGTTGGCGAGTTCGAAGTCGGGAGCGAGCGTCAGCTTCTCGAGAGCCATCGGTCCGATGTCCTTCCGTGCGCACGAGAGTCGCGCGAGCACGAGGGGCAATGCTAGACCCGCTGGGAGCCCCCACCAAGGGGGATCGGCGAAGCGGGCAGTCCGGAAGCGGTCCGCGATGGCCGCGGAGCGCCCTCCGGATGGTGGAACCCCACAGACCGCTGAGCGCTTCCGTCGTGGATCGCCACAGTAGGCCGGAATCGCTAGGCTGGCACAGGTGCCCGCGCGCGGCTCGTCAATCCGCAGCCCGCGCGCGGATCCCGCACCGCTTCATGAGAATGATGTCTCGGGCACGATCTGCCCCCAGAGAGAGGTCGAGGGTGACTGTTAACGATCAGGACCCGTATTCCGTCGGTCACGTGGACTCGGACCCCGAGGAAACGTCGGAGTGGAACGAGTCGCTCGACGCGCTCGTTGCGGAGCGGGGTGCGGGTCGCGGACGCGACGTCATGCTCAGCCTGCTCAAGCACTCCAAGGAGCTGCACCTCGGCGTTCCGATGGTGCCGACCACGGACTACATCAACACCATCGCGCCCGAGAACGAGCCCGAGTTCCCCGGTGACGAGGACGTCGAGCGCCGCTACCGCGCCTGGATCCGCTGGAACGCGGCGATCCTCGTGCACCGCGCGCAGCGGCCCGGCATCGGCGTCGGCGGCCACATCTCGACCTACGCGTCGAGCGCCTCGCTGTACGAGGTCGGCTTCAACCACTTCTTCCGCGGCCAGGACCACCCGGGCGGAGGGGACCAGGTCTTCATCCAGGGCCACGCCTCTCCCGGCCCCTACGCCCGCGCCTACCTCGAGGGCCGCCTGACCGAGCACCAGCTCGACGGCTTCCGCCAGGAGCGCTCGCACAGCGGCGGAGGGCTCTCGAGCTACCCGCACCCGCGCCTCATGCCCGAGTTCTGGCAGTTCCCGACCGTGTCCATGGGGCTCGGACCCATCAACGCGATCTACCAGGCGCAGGCGAACAAGTACCTCACCAACCGCGGCATCAAGGACGCGTCCGACCAGCAGGTCTGGGCGTTCCTCGGCGACGGCGAGATGGACGAGGTCGAGTCGCGCGGTCAGCTCCAGGTCGCGGCGAACGACGGCCTCGACAACCTCAACTTCATCGTCAACTGCAACCTCCAGCGCCTCGACGGACCCGTCCGCGGCAACGGCAAGATCGTGCAGGAGCTCGAGTCGTACTTCCGCGGCGCCGGCTGGAACGTCATCAAGCTCATCTGGGGCCGCGAGTGGGACGACCTGCTCGCCCGCGACACCGAGGGCGCGCTCCTGGACCTGATGAACAAGACGCCCGACGGCGACTTCCAGACCTACAAGACGGAGGACGGCGCGTACGTCCGCGAGAACTTCTTCGGTCGCGACGAGCGCGCGAAGAAGCTCGTCGAGGACTACTCCGACGAGCAGATCTGGGGCCTCCGCCGAGGCGGCCACGACTACCGCAAGATCTACGCGGCCATGAAGGCCGCGACGGAGCACAAGGGCCAGCCCACCGTCATCCTCGCCCACACCATCAAGGGCTACGGTCTCGGCCGCAGCTTCGAGGGCCGCAACGCGACCCACCAGATGAAGAAGATGACGCTGGACAACCTGAAGGGCTTCCGCGACACCATGCGGATCCCGATCACGGACGCCCAGCTCGAGGAGAACCCCTACCTCCCGCCGTACTACCACCCCGGTCAGAACGACGAGGCGATCGAGTACCTGCAGGAGCGCCGTCGCGCGCTCGGCGGCTACCTCCCCGAGCGCCGCTCGAAGTACACGCAGCTCAACCTGCCGGACGACTCCGCGTACAAGATCGGCAAGAAGGGCTCCGGGACGCAGGAGATCGCCACGACCATGGCGTTCGTCCGCATCCTGAAGGACATCCTCCGCTCGAAGGACTTCGGCAACCGCGTCGTCCCGATCATCCCCGACGAGGCGCGCACCTTCGGCATGGACGCGTTCTTCCCGAACGCGAAGATCTACAACCCGCGCGGACAGCACTACACGTCGGTCGACCGCGAGCTGCTGCTGGCGTACAAGGAGAGCCCCCAGGGCCAGATCCTGCACGTCGGCATCAACGAGGCGGGCGCCCTGGCGGCGTTCACCGCGGTGGGCACCTCGTACTCGACGCAGGGCGAGCCGCTCATCCCGGTCTACGTCTTCTACTCGATGTTCGGGTTCCAGCGCACGGGCGACGCGATCTGGGCGGCGGGCGACATGATGGCCCGCGGCTTCATGATCGGAGCGACCGCCGGACGCACCACGCTGACCGGCGAGGGCCTGCAGCACGCGGACGGCCACTCCCCGATCCTCGCCGCCACCAACCCGGCCGTCGTGAGCTACGACCCGGCGTACGGCTACGAGATCGCGCACATCGTGCAGTCCGGACTCGAGCGCATGTACGGCGGGAAGCACTCCGACCCGAACGTCATGTACTACCTCACCGTGTACAACGAGCCGATCGTGCAGCCCGCCGAGCCCGAGGACGTGGACGTGGACGGCATCGTCCGCGGCATTCACCGCGTCTCCTGGGGCCAGTGGGACGGCCCCAAGGCGCAGCTGCTCGCCAGCGGCGTCGCGGTGCCGTGGGCGATCGAGGCGCAGAAGCTCCTCGCCGAGGACTGGGGCGTCTCGGCCGACGTCTGGTCGGTGACCTCCTGGAACGAGCTGCGGCGCGACGGCATCAAGGCCGAGCACCACAACTTCCTCCACCCCGAGGACGCCCAGCAGGTGCCGTACGTCACGCAGAAGCTCGCCGACGCGAAGGGCCCCTTCGTCGCGGTCACGGACTTCTCGCACCAGGTGCCCGACCAGTTGCGCCAGTTCATCCCGGGCGACTTCGCGACGCTCGGAGCGGACGACTTCGGCTTCTCGGACACGCGCGCCGCCGCTCGTCGCCACTTCAAGATCGACGGACCGTCGGTCGTGGTGCGCACGCTGCAGCTGCTCGCCAAGCAGGGCGAGGTCGACCCGTCGCTCTCGGTCCAGGCGATCGAGAAGTACCGTCTGCACGACGTCAACGCCGGCACCACCGGCAACGCGGGCGGCGAGAGCTGACGGTCGAGTCGGTGCCCTCCCCCCACGGGTCGTCGTCGACCGCGCGAGGGTCTGCTGCGGCAGCCCCGGCCTCCCGGCCGGGTGCTGCCCGCACCAAGGAGCAGACCCTCGCGTGGCTGCGCACCATCGCCGGTGAGCTCGCGACGCAGACCATCAAGCGCCTCGACGACACGCTGCCCTGGTACGGAGCCATGCCTCCGGGGCGGCGCTCGGCGGTGGGCCTGGTCGCCCAGGCCGGCATCACCTCGTTCATCTCGTGGTTCGACGACCCGGCGGCCACTCCGTGGATCGCCGCCGACGTCTTCGGGGCGGCGCCGCGGGAGCTCCTCCGCTCCGTCTCGCTGACCCAGACCCTCCAGCTGATCAAGGTCACGGTCGAGGTCGTCGAGGACCGGGTCAAGAACGGCAGCGAGGACCTCCGCGAAGCGATCCTGCTCTACTCGCGCGAGGTCGCCTTCGCCGCCGCCGACGTCTACGCCCGCGCCGCCGAGGCGCGCGGCCTGTGGGACGCCCGACTCGAGGCTCTCGTCGTCGACTCGATCCTCACGGGCGAGGCGGATGACGAGCTGCCCAGCCGCATCGCCGCGCTCGGCTGGCACGGGCACGGCGAGGTGGCCGTGCTGGTCGGCACGGCTCCCAAGATGCTCGACGTCGACCAGCTGCGCCGCACGGCGAGGCACATGGACGCCGACGTCCTCATCGGCGTGCAGGGCAGCCGGCTCGTCCTCGTCATCGGCCGCGCCGAGCCGAGCGAGAACGCGACGGAGGAGACCGGCCCGCCGGTCGCGTTCCTCGAGATCGCGGAGGCGCTCGAGCCCGGCTTCGGGACGGGCCACCTGGTCCTCGGGCACGAGGTGCCGACCCTGGTCGAGGCGTCACGCAGCGCCCGGGCCGCCCTCGCGGGCTTCGCCGTCGCCCGGTCCTGGCGCAACGCCCCGCGCCCGGTCAGCGCCGACGACCTGCTCCCGGAACGGGCCCTGGCCGGGGATCCCCTCGCCCGGCAGAGCCTGATCACCCAGATCTACAAGCCGCTGCAGAAGCACTCGACCGAGCTGCTCACGACCCTGTGGGCCTACCTCGACAACGGGCGCTCCCTGGAGGCCACGGCGCGCGAGCTCTTCGTCCACCCCAACACGGTGCGGTACCGGCTGAAGCGCGTGGCCGAGGTCATCGGCTGGGACGCGACCGGCGCGCGGGAGGCCCTGATCCTCCAGTCCGCGCTGATCCTGGGCTCGATGAGCGATCCCGACGGCGCCGTCCGCCGCCGCCCGACGCGCGGCTGAACGCCGACCGTTGTAGAACCGCCACAAGCCTTTTGTGGTTTCTCCGTACGTACCAGCGCCGCTCCCGGCGGCGCGGATCGGAAGACTGAACACGTGATCGTCGTCGTCGCCCCGGGTCAGGGCTCCCAGACCCCCGGATTCCTCGCCCCCTGGCTGGCCGTCCCCTCCGTCGCGGAGCAGGTGGCCGCCCACTCCGAGGCCGTCGGCATCGACCTCGCCGCCCACGGCACCGAGTCCGACGCGGACACCATCCGCGACACCGCCGTCGCCCAGCCCCTGATCGTCTCGGCCGGGCTGGTCAGCCTCGCCGCACTGCTCGAGGGCGGTGGCCGGGACCGCATCGCCGGGATCGCGGGCCACTCCGTCGGCGAGATCACGGCTGCGGCCGGAGCAGGCGTCCTCTCCGAGTCCGACGCCCTCGTCTTCGTCCGCGAGCGGGCCCGCGCGATGGCCTCGGCCGCCGCCGTTGTAGTTGGCGGGCTCGAGACCGAGCTCGTCCAGGCGCGCCAGGAGCGCCTGCTCGTCGCCGCCGAGGACGGCGCTCATGGCGGGGGGCCGCGCGG